>CAYJOY010000287.1:0-3206 GCA_964371885.1 uncultured Lentimicrobiaceae bacterium
AAGTATAGTTCTATAACTAAATGCTACTTATTATTGCTCATCCTCCTTTATGTAGCACACAAAATAGAAGAGCTGCAATCCAATTATAAACAACAGAAAAGGGGCAGTTTATGTGTGAAACCTGGGGCTGCAAATACTGAGTTTAAATGGGGAGAAAAAATTGGGTTAAATGGATGTGCGCATCGATAAATTAATCCGCTTGCGTTGTACATCAACCTCTATTATCTTTACGGTAACTTTCTGCTGTAATTTAACTACGTCGTTTGGGTCTTTTACAAATCGGTTGGCGAGCTGACTCACATGCACTAGCCCATCTTGGTGAACCCCTATATCTACAAAACATCCAAACTTCGTAATGTTAGTTACAATACCCGGCACTTCCATTCCCTCTATTAAATCGTTAATAGAATGTATGGATGGTTCGAAAGCAAAGGGTTGATAGGTTTCGCGAGGGTCGCGCCCTGGTTTTACCAACTCTTGCATAATATCGCCTAAAGTTGGGAGGCCAAACTGCGGAGTAATAAATTGATGAAGGTTAATTTGGTCTCGCTTTTCTGCGCTATCCATTAGCTCTTGTATAGTAGTATGGGTTTGTTTACACATTTTTTCTACCACTTTATACGCTTCTGGATGGACAGCACTACTATCTAGTGGATTTTTAGCATGCTGTATACGGAGGAATCCCGCTGCTTGTTCAAACGCTTTGTCGCCAAAACGGGGAACTCGCTTCAACTCATTTCTACTTTTAAATGCGCCGTTCGCGTCGCGGTAAGCCACTATATTTTTGGCCAATGTGGGTCCTACCCCCGACACATGTGCAAGGAGGGCGGCACTTGCCGTATTCAATTCTCCCCCCCCCTGGTTCACACACGACTCTACCACCTCTTGCAAACTCTTTTTTAGCCACGTTTGGTTCACATCGTGTTGGTACTGCCCTACCCCTATTGATTTAGGGTCTATCTTCACCAACTCTGCCAACGGGTCCATTAAACGGCGCCCTATAGAAACAGCACCACGCACTGTAACATCGTGGTTTGGGAACTCTTCGCGGGCTATTTCTGAGGCCGAATAGACAGAGGCTCCGCTCTCATTTACCATAATGATAGCAACTTGTTGATGAAATGGGATTTTCTGGACAAAATTTTCTGTTTCGCGGCCAGCGGTGCCATTGCCAATAGCAATAGCCTCCACCTCGTATTTCGCTACCAGACTTTGGAGCGTATCCGACGATTTTCTATAATCTGCCACAGGGGGGTTAGGGTAAATAACATCATGATGCAATAATTTCCCCTGCTTATTAAGCACTACTAGCTTGCATCCTGTTCTAAACCCAGGGTCGAGCGCCAGCACATTCTTCTCACCCAGAGGAGATGACATTAGCAATTGGCGTAGGTTTTCGGAGAAGATAACAATGGCTTCCTTATCGGCTTTTTCTTTAAAGCTTTGTCGCATCTCGGTCTCCATTTGTGGTTGAAGCAACCTTTTATAGCTATCTTCTATAGCAGTAGTTACCTCTTTGGCACACTGGTTATAACTGTGCAATACTGTTCTTTTAATCCCTTGCAATGTTTTCTCGGCATCTGGGTATATCGCAACACGTAGGAAGCCCTCCTCTTCGCCGCGCAACATCGCCAGTAGGCGATGCGAGGGGACTTTTGAAAGGGGCTCTTGCGATGTAAAATAGTTGGCATACTTTGCCCCCTCTTCTTCTTTATATTTGGCCACTTTTGAATAGATAGTGGCATACTTCTTAAACGAAAAGCGTAGAAGTTCTCTCACTTTCACATTTTCCGACACCCATTCTGCTATAATATCGCGCGCCCCTTGCAATGCCTCTTCAATGGTATGCACCTCTTTTTCGGCATTAACAAACTGACTTGCAATTTTGCGTAAATCTATTGGGTTTTGGGCATATATCAACTTGGCCAACGGTTCTAGCCCTTTTTGAAGTGCCATGGTGGCGCGCGTCTTCCGTTTGGGCTTAAATGGGAGATAAAGGTCTTCTAACTCCGACAACGTTGCAGCGTTCTCAATACTTTTTTCTAATGTAGTGGTTAACTTTCCTTGCTCCCTTATCGACTCTATAATATAAGCTCGACGTTTTTCGAGTTCTACCAATGTATCCCTCAAATTACGAATTGAGGCAATTTGAACCTCGTCCAAACTGCCTGTCAATTCTTTTCTATATCTTGAGATGAAAGGAATAGTTGCCCCCCCATCGAGTAGATCGAGGGTGTTTTTTACAAACTTCTCCTCAATATTCAACCCTTGTGCTACAAGAGCTGTAATGTTCTTTACAGAATTTTTAAAATCCATATTCATTTATCTTTTAACCTCAAATCTGGGCAAAGCAATTTTTAGAAGCCCCCTTAAATAGAAGCAGGATTTTTCAGATTCTTTATTATTCAGCTTTAGGCTCAACGTTACGTGTAGAAGCTACAGAAACCACCACGTTAGCTGGGTTTTCCATAATCTCTAAGTTTTCAATTGCCACGTCAGAAATTCTGATCATATCGTTAATATCTAAAGGAGTGATGTCAACAGCGATATTTTCAGGAATATTTTGTAATAAACCTTTCACTTTAATTTTTCTAGATTTTTTCACTAATTTACCCCCACGAAGTACACCAGGAGAAGTTCCCGTAATTTGGATAGGAAGACCTATAGTAATAGGCTTACCATCTATTACTTCTAAAAAGTCAACGTGTAATAATTTGTCAGTTATCGGATGCCATTGAGTAGCTTGTACAATAGCATTACATGTTTTGCCACCTACCGATAATTCTACATATTTTACCTCTGGTGTAAACAAAAGGGCACGAAACTGTGTCTCTTCTACTACAAATTGCATTTGTGTGGTTCCACCATATACTACAC
The DNA here is from genome assembly GCA_964371885.1 of uncultured Lentimicrobiaceae bacterium. Classification (GTDB taxonomy): domain Bacteria; phylum Bacteroidota; class Bacteroidia; order Bacteroidales; family WCHB1-69; genus CAYJOY01. Next base: position 2,878 of record CAYJOY010000287.1, read on the forward strand.
ATGGTATAAACCCTTGATTTCTTTGTGCTTTCGCATCTTTTTTCCCTACGTTCTCTCTTACAGAACCGCTAATAGATACTGATTTCATTGTAATTTTTTTTATTAATTATTGTTTGTTAAAAAAGTCCGCGAAAATACATTTTTTTTCAATACAAAAAACACCACGGTCTTAATAATTTTCTCTTTTCTTGTTGTTGTTACAGCACGAGGCACTTTTTATTCATATCTATTTAAAGACACGAAAATTAAAGAATCTCCACAGCCCCTTTTCCTTCTCTAATTACTTCCATTTCACCCTGTGTACAATCTATAGTTGTTGAGGGTACATT
>CAYJOY010000288.1:0-3203 GCA_964371885.1 uncultured Lentimicrobiaceae bacterium
TCGAATTTCTATCTCTTGAATACTTTATATAGGCATCTTTCTCCTCTATAGTAGCTATCCTTTTCTCCATTTTGTTTTTAAGTTCCGATAATCTTTCAAATTCTTGTTGGGTCATGGTGTGGGGTGATTTTGTTTTGTTACCATGTTTAGAGTTGATAACCATTTAATTACTATTAATTTTTGTTTCGATAAAAGAAAAGATGATTAAGTAAGGCAGGTAATAAAGATTCGATGCAATAAATATAAAAAACTGACATTTTTTTTAAATGTTTAAATATGTTATTTAGTGGATATTACATAAAATATTTGATTTTAGTAGAAAAACTATTTAATTTTTTTTGCAATATCCACCGTATTTGTAACGTTTCTACAAAATAAATAATTTAAAATGAAAATTAAACTTGGAGACATTACTCAGATTAAAACAGGTGTTTACCTACGACCATCTATTGCACCTAATGCGAACTATATTCAGGTTAATGATTTTAAGAAAACAGAATTTACCCCTACGGTAGCAACAACTGAGAAAAATAAGCAGCATATTTTACAGAATAATGACATTCTGTTGGCAGCTAAAGGAGAGAAAAATTTTGCGGTGGTGAATCACCAAGGTGAACACCCTAGTTATGCTTCCCCATCATTCATTATTATTCGCACACTTGATACGGAGAGGGTATTGCCACAGTATATAAATTGGCATTTAAATCTCCCATCTTCCATAGCAAAACTTCAATCAAATGCAGTGGGAAGTGCCATCCCCTCCATTACGAAACAAATGATTGAAGATTTTGAAATTGATTTACCCCCAATAAAGGTGCAAGAAATGGTGGTGAGTTTAGCATTATTGCAAGAAAAAATGGAAACTTTAACAGTGGAAATTGCGAAGAAACAGAAACAATTAATAGATTATAAATTAAAAACAATCATAAAAAATGGCAACTAAACTAGATCAATCAGATGTAAACGCGGTAATTTGGAAAGCGTGCGACACTTTTAGGGGTGTTATTGACCCTAGTCAATACAAAGATTACATCCTTACCATGCTTTTTTTGAAGTATGTAAGCGATGTAAGCAAAGGGAAATATCAGGAATATTTAACCCGATACAATGGCGATGTAGAACGTGCCGAACGTGCTATGCGCCACGAACGTTTTATAGTGCCCGAAAGCAGCTCGTTTGAATACCTCTTTAACCACCGCAATGAATCTAATATTGGAGAACTCATTGATATTGCCTTGGCCGACCTTGAAGAGGCCAACCGTGCCAAGTTGAGTAGTGAAGATGGAAGCGGAATCTTTAGAAACATTAGCTTTAACAGCTCCAATTTGGGAGAGGCTAAAGAACGAAATACACGTCTTAAACATCTTTTAATAGATTTTGCAGACGAAGACTTTGTTTTCGATGAATCGAATTTAGAGAATAATGATGTGATTGGCGATGCCTACATGTTTCTTATTGAGAAATTTGCAAGCGATGCTGGAAAAAAGGCGGGTGAATTTTTTACACCAAAAGAGGTTTCGGCCTTATTAGCGCAACTCACGGCAAGCAAACCAGGCGCCCGTATCTGCGATGTGGCTTGCGGATCAGGATCACTACTAATTAAGGCAGGAAAAGCGGTGGGAAGCGACAACTTCTCGTTGTTTGGCCAAGAGCTTAATGGAAGCACATGGGCATTAGCCATGATGAATATGTTGTTGCACCGCTTCGATAGTGCCACTATCCGCTGGGGCGATACCATCCGCAACCCGAAACTTAAAGAGGGCGACACTCTTATGAAGTTCGATACGGTTGTAGCAAATCCACCATTTTCGCTTGACAAATGGGGGGCAGAAAAGGCGGAAGACGATGAGTTCAAGCGTTTTTGGCGTGGTGTTCCCCCTAAAAGCAAAGGAGATTGGGCCTTCATTAGCCACATGATTGAGGTAGCCAACGAAACGGGAACCGTGGGGGTAATTGTTCCGCATGGGGTGCTGTTTCGTGGGGCTAGCGAGGTGAAAATTAGAAAGCAAACTATCGATGAAAATATATTGGAAGCGGTAATAGGACTTCCTGCCAACCTCTTTTTTGGCACGGGAATCCCTGCAGCCATTATTATTTTTAAGAAGGGATGAAAACGGGAGGATGTACTTTTTATAGATGCCAGTCAACTTTTTGAAGCGGGCAAAAACCAAAACCGCTTGCGCCACGAAGATATTGAACAAATAGTTGCCACATATCGCAATTACACCGCCGGAAATCTCTCAACGGGAGTAGCAGAGGAAAAATTCGCCTACGTAGCCACTCGCGAAGAGATAGCGGAAAACGACTACAACCTCAACATTCCACGGTATGTAGACACCTACGAAGAGGAGGAAGAGATAGACATTGCCGCGGTACAATTGGAAATTGAATCACTTGAAACAGAACTTGCAGCAACCAAAACCAAAATGGCTGAATATTTAAAAGAGTTGGGGTATTAAAAATTTACAATAATGCAAACAGTTACAAATTTATATAAAACGTGGCAAAATCTGCAACCGCTTACACCAGAAAATGAAAAGCGGCTTAACGATAAGTTCAACTTAGAGTTTAACTACAACTCTAATCATATTGAAGGGAACACCTTAACCTACGGACAAACAAAGCTATTGTTGTTTTTCGACAAAGTAGAAAACGAGGAAGGGACACCGTTTCGCGATTTTCAAGAGATGAAAGCGCATGCAGCGGGCTTACGTTGGATAATAGAACTAGCCCAAAATAAAGATTGTACTATTACGGAGCATGATATTAAACAGTTAAATCACATTATTTTAGCTGAAGATTTTTTCAAGCAAGATCCAGATGGAAACCGTTACAAAGTACACGTAGGGCAATACAAAACACGACCAAACTCTGTGGTTACCGTTACGGGCGAAACATTTACTTACGCTTCGCCTGAGGAAACGGGAGCTATGATGCACGATTTGGTAAAGTGGCTTGCCCAAGAGTTGCATGCCCCCACTATTTCGCCATTGGAACTTGCCGCGCTCTTTCACTATAGATATATACGCATACACCCTTTTGAAGATGGCAACGGACGAATAGCGCGGCTGCTTGTTACCTATATACTGACCCGTTTCAACTATCCTATGATCATTATAAAAAGCAAGGATAAGGAGCTTTATTTAAATGCCCTCAACCGAGCTGATGCCCAAGTAGGCCTTACCCCCAACGATGGAGCCAAT
>CAYJOY010000289.1:0-255 GCA_964371885.1 uncultured Lentimicrobiaceae bacterium
TTTTGCATTCGAACTTATTGCTGCAATATAGAATTAAAAACAAAAAAACACAACTATGAACAAGGTGAAAATAGGGTTATGGGCATTGATTACGCTATTGTTAGCAGGGTGCGCATCGCAGAAGGAGGTTACTTACCTGCAAGGTACCACAGATGGATATAAACAAAAAGGGGTAGAGAACTACGAAATTAAAATTCGTCCCGATGATCTTATTGCCATCATGGTAAATAGTAAAGATCCAGAACTAGCCATGAT
>CAYJOY010000289.1:265-3188 GCA_964371885.1 uncultured Lentimicrobiaceae bacterium
CCATGATGTTTAATCTTCCATTAGTGGGGTATCAAATGAATGGGAGGACAACAGGGCAAAACAATGTGTTGGGCTATTTGGTAAATAAGGAGGGGAAAATAGATTTCCCCCAGTTAGGGATGATAACTATTGAGGGGATGACCCGAACAGATCTGACCCAATATATCAAAAATGAGCTTATTACACGCGGCTTGATTAACGACCCTGTAGTAACAGTGCAGTTTCTCAATTTTACCGTATCGGTAATGGGAGAGGTGGCCAAACCCGGTACCTTTCAGGTAACTAGTGAGCGGATTACCCTCTTTGATGCATTGAGTATGGCGGGCGACCTTACCATATATGGACAGCGCGATAATGTGAAAATTATACGTGTGGTAGACGGAGTAAAAACCGTTTCTATAGTAGACTTACGTAGCCTTGATATACTCGATTCCCCTTTCTATTACCTGCAACAAAACGACGTAGTATATGTGGAACCCAATAAAGCGAAAGCGGGACAGCGCGAAATAAACCAAAACCGATCAATAGGCACCTTTGCCACTATCGTATCGGTGGTGCTCTCAGCAGTTTCAATAATCCTTTCAGTTACAAAATAACATTTACTTAAACCCGTTTCTTTACCATGAAAGAAAAAAATGAAAAATTTGATTTTGTAGATTTTCAGGATGAGAATCATAGTTCTAACAACTCTCTATTTGCAGATATAGCTACTGTGCTATGGAGAAACCGTTTTTGGTTCTTAATTTCAATTGTAGGGATGTTGGTTGCAGGGGTGCTCTATGTGCGAAGTACTCAAAAAACGTATGAAAGAAAGGCAACCATCTTAATAAAAGATGATAAAACAGGAGGAGGTATGAATGAAGCGGTGGTATTCCAGGACATGTTATTGAGTGGCAAAAGCTCGGTACAGAATGAGATTGGGATATTAAAGAGTAAACGGCTCATGACCCATGTGGTAAAGCAACTCGATTTGGAGGTGAATTACCAGGTAAAATCAGGTTTACGCAATAAAGATTTGTATGCTTCTTCCCCAATTACTCTTAATCCCCTAGATAACATAAACGACGCAAAGAATGGAACTTTGAAATATTGGCAAGATGAGAAATTGATACATAGGAACTTCCCATTAGGAGATTCCTTACACACCCCTTTTGGGGTTATTTCAGTGTCTCCCACACTCTTTATGAGTGATAATTTCCTAGGAAAAGAGATTCTAGTTAATAAAAGAAGTGTAAATAGTGTTGCCTCTCAATACAAATGGGCAATACAAGTTAACTCGTTAGATAAAGCGTCATCATTGGTCGAAATAATATTAGTAGATACCGATACCAAACGGGCAGAAGATATTATTAACACCTTGATCGATTGTTATGCACGAAATTCAATAGAAGAGAAAAACAGTGTCATTACCAATACTGTTGACTTCATTAACCAAAAATTGATAGTGTTAGAGAGCGATTTGAAGTATATTGATACAGATATAGAGGAGTACAAGAAGCAACACAAACTCACCGATGTAAGTTCGGTAAGTAGTATGCACTTAGAGACCTATTCTCGGATTGATGCCGCCGCGCTAGGGCTCGAGAATCAGTTGAATATAGCACTCTATATGAAAGAGTATTTACAAGATGACTCAAAAATCTTGGAGCTGATTCCTGCCAACTTAGGGATTAATAACACTGGTATTGAAGGGCAAATAGCGCAATACAACGAAAATATGTCGTTGCGCAATAAATTAATTGCTAATAGTAGTGAAAATAATCCATACGTCCAGGATTTACAAGTATTATTAATGACAACGCGCACCTCTATTCTCAATGCAGTAGATAACCTCATTGCAGGGTTAGAGATACAGATTGCCAAGTACGAAAAAGAGGAAAAAGAGAGTAGTTCGTTAATTGCCAATGTCCCCACCCAACACAAGTTTATGGTGAATATTCAACGTCAATTGAAAATTAAAGAAGAACTTTACCTTTATTTACTCCAAAAAAAGGAGGAGAGTGAAATCCAAAAAACCACCACTGAAAGCAACTGTACCGTAGTGGATCTTGCCGACGGAGGAATGCTTCCCGTCTCCCCCAATAAGATGCAAATTGTACTAATATGCGTGATTATAGGTTTTATGATTCCAGCGGTGATAATTTATCTGAGAACGCTATTTCAGACCTCTGTCTATACCAAGAAGGACATTAAAGAGGTACTCCCAGATCTCCCATATTTTGGGGAACTTCCGCTAGACAAAGCAAAAGGGGCTCAAAAAATAGTAGTGGAGCGGGGAAATAGAAACGAGATAAATGAATCGTTTCGCTTATTGAGAGACAATATGGAGTTGATGCACGAAGCACATTCGCAAGAGGGGGGGAAGGTTATCTTGATTACCTCGTTGAACCCTGCCTCTGGAAAAACGTTTGTCTCTTCCAATTTGTCTATCGCCATGTCGGCCTCTAGTGCCAAAGTGCTCCTAATTGATATAGATTTACGTAAAGCCTCCCTTACCAAAAGGTTAGGGTTTGCCACCAAAGAGGTGGGTTTATCTAATTATTTAGCAGGACAGGAGAAAGATGTTGCTAAGATTATTAAAAAGTATAAAGAGACCCCTCTTGATGTTATAACCTCTGGCCCGCTCCCTCCAAGTCCTGCCGATTTGCTAAAGTATGGAAAGACAGTCGAGTTTTTTGAAACAATGAAGCAGCAGTACGATTACATTATCCTTGATACCGCCCCTTATGGCCTTGTAGCCGATACGGCATTACTAGCTAAGTATGTCGACCTATCTGCCATGGTGATCAGATCGGGGGTGTTTGATAAACGTCAGCTACCGCAAGTGAAGGAGATAGCCGAGCAGGAGCGATTACCACGTTTGGGAACGTTATTGAACGGTATTAACTACAAGAAAATCCATTACGGTTATGGCTACGGACAA
>CAYJOY010000290.1:0-3180 GCA_964371885.1 uncultured Lentimicrobiaceae bacterium
TCCAAATAGGTACTTTACAAGTAGCATATATGGTGGGGTAATCATTATGGGAGGCGCGAATATAGTATTGCTTCCCCTCCTCTATAGGAAACACCTCTTGAGTAATAACAAACCTATCGCTCTCAGGATCAAAAGAGACAGTGCGCCAATTGGTGTTGTCGTTCGATATTTCTACCCACCCATCTGTTACTTGAGGGAAACTTGTAGTGTAGATAGGGCCCCATATACTATCTACGTAAACGGGGGGCTCTAGCTCTATATCTTTGGCAAAAACAGAACGAGAGTTAGTGAGTGAAATGGAGATATTTTCAAAATTTGGCGATAACCTGCAATATAACACAAGTTTAGGATTCACCTCAATATCGTCGGTATCTACATTGGTAATGCAACTCTGTAGGAGTAGGGCTACAAAAAATAGTGCTGTTATTATTGCGCCCATGGCTCCGAATCTCTCCTTTATATGATATGCAACTCTTTTCATGAATACTTAAATAGCTGTTGTTTATATTACTTTTATTTGATTTTTAGAATTGGAATCGGTACGTAACAGATGGAATGATGGGGAAGATTGTGATTTGTTGTAACACCTCGCTTCCCGTTTCATAATCGTAACCCATCATGTAAAAGAATGGGTTTTTGTTATTATATACGTTATAAATACTAATATCCACAATGCTTTTAAACCTTGTGTTTTTATAATGCTTCGTAATTTGAATACCAATATCTAAATGGTGGAAAGGCTTGGTTTTGAAGTTGTTCTTTTCGCCAAAGCTCTCTACGTAGTTTTCAGCATAATAGCCCCATTGGTAGTCATCTACACGAAGCAGATCATCCATCCCTTCTTGCAGATATATTTCATCTTGTATTGTGATATAATTTCCGCTGGCGTATGTCCATGCCAACGATAAGTTGATCACTTTATTGATACGATACATTAACACTATAGAGGTGTTGTGTCGGCGGTCGTTTTTAGCAAAGAATTTTTTACCCATGTTAAGCTCATCAAACTGATGCTCAATCCAAGAGAGGGTATAGCCTGCCCACCCAGTGAATTTCCCCACCGATTTGCGCACCAAGAACTCTACTCCGTAAGCCCAACCACGCCCAGTAGTGATGTTCTTCTCCCATTGGTTTCTTTGATTCCCAGCACTTGGATCCATAATGCCCGTTAGGCCGTCAATAAAAAACGAGCTCCCTGGTTTAAAAGCCAAAATATTATCCATCCGCTTGTAGTACCCTTCTACTGAGAAATGTAGATTCAACTTATCGGGCTCGTATGCTATTCCCAATGCCACTTGTTGCGAACGTTGTGGTGCTATATTTTCGGTAACAGGCACCCAAAGATCGGTGGGCATCCCAATAGTCATGGGCGATAATAAGATCATAAACTGGTGCATCATAGCATACGATGCTTTAATGGCTAAATCGTGGCGAGGGTTGTAACTTATTGAAAATCTAGGTTCTGGCAAAAAATAGGTTTTGTTTTGAACTGTAAATAGATTGAGACGAACCCCTGGGTTAATCCTCAATTTGTTCTTAATGTTAATTTGATCTTCTATATATAGCCCATATTAAAGCCCATACTCTTTATACTCGTTTTAAAGTTTGGTGATGTCGCTTTTCATCTGCACGGCATTGGGGCGGCATTCGTGAAAAGTAACAAATGTCCCCATTTCTATCGTGTTCCAGCTAGCAGGAAGAAAGGTGAGATCGTATTTTAGGGAGTAATCGCGTATGCCAGACTGAAAATCGAGTTGAAACTCGTACGGTTCAGCACCAAAATCTTGTTCGTGCATATTTATGGAGAGGGTATAATCGCTAAAAATAAACGATAAGTTAGAGAATAACTTATTAGAAAATATGTGGTTCCACCTAGCTGTTGCCACTCCGTTTTGCCAAAATAGACCCGAGTTGTATTCCCATATCTTTTTTCCATCTTCTTCATAAGTATCCTTCATGTTAATCGGTCTCTGCCAAAATAACCACTAATAAAGAGTTTATCTTTGTCGCCAAAGTCGTAGTTAAGCTTGGCATTCAGGTCGTAAAAATAATATCCACCAGTAAATCCATCGTTAATAAGCTTCATAATGGGTCTCGATACAATGTCGAACCAGGTTCTTCGCCCCGAAATCATAAACGACGATTTGTTTTTCACAATAGGACCTTCTACAGCAAAATTACCAGAGAGAATCCCTAGCCCTCCTTCGCCATGATACTCTGTTTTGTGCCCCTCTTTCATCTTAATATCTATAATAGAAGATAATCTTCCGCCATAACGGGCTGGAAATCCACCCTTTATTATGTCTGCCGATTTAATAGCATTGCCGTTAAAAATAGAGAAAAAGCCCAACAGGTGCGACGCGTTGTAAATGGTAGCCTCATCGAGAATGATTAGATTTTGGTCGGGCGACCCACCGCGCACGTGAATGCCAGAGGTACCTTCGGTGCTTGCCATTACACCGGGCAGTAGCGTTAATGTTTTAAAGAGATCTTGCTCGCCAAATAGTGCTGGCACATTCTTAATCTCTTTAGCTGAAAGGGTAATGGAGCTCATCTGTGCCGTTTCTACACTCTTACGTTTCGATGTAACAACAACTTGCTCAAGCTGATAGCCACGCTTTAACTCTATGTTCAGTTTCAAATCTTCCTTCGATGCCAAATGTAATGTATCGGTATTATAGCCCATGCAAAAGTAGATTACCGTAAGCGAATCGGAAGCAGGGTAGGTGAGCGAGTAAAAACCATAACTATTAGTATGGGCATACAAATCGTGCTCGGGCAGGTAAATAGTAACGCCCAACAAGGTCTCTTTACTCGTTTGCTCAGAAGCAAAACCACTTACCGTGTGCTTTTGGGCAAAAAGAGCACCGCCGAATAGTAATAAAAGAAAGGTAATGGTAAAAAGTAACGCTTTTTTCATAGGCTATAAGTGTTTTTCGAGGTCTAGCATAAGTGTTTTTAAAACTGAAAATCAGCAGTAAACAGAACAATACTGATGTTTATAAATTATTAAATTTCTACTCGCGAAGATAACAATAATTTTTGCAAGAAATACATATTGAATGTTTTTTTGTATTTTCGCGCCAGAAAATTATCACCCCTTAATGTATAAAACATTATATGAGAAATACTATTTTTTTAATTGCCTTAATTGCAGTAAGCGCATGCTATTCCACATTC
>CAYJOY010000291.1:0-3150 GCA_964371885.1 uncultured Lentimicrobiaceae bacterium
TGAAAAAAATAAATGCCATTTTTCAAAGAAGAAATTCGTTATTTGTTTATCCGTTTAAAGTATTCTACATTATAGAAGAAGTTGATGAACAGAAATGTAACCAGACAGCAGTTTCGGTACCAAAGCGCAATTTTAAGAAAGCGGTACAAAGAAATAGAATAAAACGATTGTTTAGAGAAGCGTATAGAGTGCAACACCCCACCATTTTTGGTGACTCTGTGCGAATACAACACCAAACCATCTCCACCTTTTTTGTTTATCAAGGGAAAAAAGAGGAACCGTTTCAAACTATTGAGAGTAGTGTAACAAAAATTTTGCAAACCCTTTATATAAAAGAGTTTGCAAACGATGATTTGTAAAAAGTGTTAATTTATGTTAAAATTGGGGAAATATGGCCATATCTCCATCTTTAGTAATTTTGGCACCTAGACTGTTAAGGCGTTCTACTATATTCTCGTAGCCTCTATCAATCTGTTCCACATTTTGAATAATACTTGTCCCTTCGGCAGAGAGCGCCGCTAGAAGTAACGCTACACCAGCTCGAATGTCGGGAGAAGCCATTTTGGTTGCACGTAGTGGCCGCTCATGGTTTTGTCCGATTACAGTAGCACGATGTGGGTCGCAAAGAATAATTTGTGCCCCCATTCCTAATAAATGATCAACAAAAAAGAGCCTACTCTCAAACATTTTCTGATGAATGAGCACCGATCCCTTTGCTTGCACAGCTGTAACCAAGGCAATACTTATTAAATCGGGGGTAAACCCAGGCCAAGGAGCATCGCTAATAGTGAGAATAGAGCCATCTAATTGTTTCTGTATTTCATAACGCTCTTGCTTCGGGATGTAAATATCGTCGCCGCGTTGTTCTATTACAATGCCTAATTTAGAGAATGTATATGGAATAATGCCCAAATGTTGGCATGCGCAATCTTTTATTGTAATTTCTGACTGTGTAAGTGCCGCCATTCCTATAAAACTCCCAATCTCAATCATATCGGGAAGTATAGTATGTACGCAACCATGGAGCTTGTTAACCCCTTGTATAGTGAGTAAATTAGAGCCAATCCCCGATATTTTAGCCCCCATTCTGTTAAGCATGGAGCAAAGTTGGTATAAATAGGGCTCGCATGCTGCGTTAAAAATGGTAGTAATGCCATTGGCTAATACCGCGGTCATCACTAAATTGGCAGTACCTGTAACCGAGGCCTCATTCAATAGCAAATAAGTCCCTTGTAGGTTCCTCCCTTCAAGTTCATAATATTTGCCATCGTTAGAGATATTCATATTAGCGCCTAACTTCTGGAACCCCTCAAAGTGAGTATCAAGCGGGCGCCTCCCAATTTTGTCGCCACCTGGAGTAGCAGCGTATGCTTTTCCAAAACGACCTAATAATGGTCCTATAATTAATATAGAGGCGCGTATGGCAGACGATTTTTTCTTGTATTCTTCTGTTTTTAGAAAGTCTAAGTTGATCTCTTTCCCACATAAACGGTAGGAGTTGGTGGAGAGAGGCTCCACTGTAACCCCTATCATAGATAGTATCTCAAGTAATCTGAGTACATCAAGTATGCGCGGAACATTATGAACAACAACCTCCTCGGAAGTTAATAAGCAGGTGCAGAGCACTTGTAAAGCCTCGTTTTTAGCCCCCTGAGGAGTAATTTCGCCCTTTAGTTCGTGCCCCCCTTGTATAATAAAATTTCCCATTAATTTCTAATAGTAAACTATGGTATTACAATAGGGAAGTTGTGATCGAAAGTCATACGATATGGCTCCCCAATAATGTTGGTTAAAAAGTCAGTATATTGTGCGTTGAAATTCATCTCATTCGCATCGTAATAGTTTGCAGGAAGTGGGAAATTTCCAATGTTACCCATTTCAATAGCATCGGTGTGGAATTCTTCTAGTTCATTGTAAGGTACAATGTCTTTCATTACAGGCATTTTACCATAATCTTGACGAAGTAGCAAGTCTACCACTTTATCGGCTAGAGTAGAGGTCAGTCTACGGTCGTATTCGTAACATCTACCAGAGCGTGGCATGTAACCCGATATCTGGCCACGTGCTTCAATACCTAATTTTTTATTGATTTCAGAAGCTATTACGCCACTCACACCTCCAAAACGAGGATGCCCATACTCATCGAGTTCAGAGCTAGCGTATACCATATCGAGGGCTTGTTTCTCATCGTTCCACCAACGTACCCCTTCCGATGCCGCTATGATTAAACTTTTGGTAGGAGAGGAGAGATATTTCTCTTTCACTTTTTCGAAGAAAAATTCTTTACGCTCTTTCGTCATCTCTATTTCTGGAATTAACGCCATTTGCGCACCGCCAAACATTGCCGAGCCAGTTAACCAACCGGCATCGCGACCCATCACCTCTAACACCATAATACGTTGGTGCGACTCGTTGGTGGTGTGCAGTTTCGCTGCCATTTTCTTAATTTGCATCGCACCCGAAGCAAAACCAGGACAAAGAACCGTTTCAAAATCTTCCCCTTGATAATGGTGAATGGTTTTGGTTCTTAAATCGTTATCAATGGTTTTTGGAAAACCAATTACAGGAATACCGTAAGTCTCATACATTCTTTTAGCCGCTCCGTTGGTATCGTCGCCACCAATGGTCACTAACACATCTATTTTATATCTTTCAATATTTCTTAAGATTTGTTCAGATCTATCTTCTGGGCTCCTTTTACTTGGGAATGGGTTGGTTCTACTTGATAGTAGCCCTGTTCCGCCGTACATACCGTTGTAAGGGATGTTGGTAAGGTCTACCACGTCGCCATCGCCGAGTAACCCTTTCCAGCCACGGAGAATACCGTACACTTTAAAACCTAACATAGAGGCACGGTTACGTACTGCTTCAATGCTAGAGTTAATAGCTGGGGTGTCGCCACCACCCGATAAAATGGCTAATGTTTTGCCTGAGAAATACTTATTTGTACTCATATTATTTGTTTTTTAGAATTTTAAATCGTTGTCATCTACTAAATTAGGGATGGTTACCACTAAATTAGGATTTTGTTCCATGGCTCTTTTAATAGCAAAGATAGCCCCTTCATTGCGTGCCCACGCACGACGCGAGATGCCGTTGTTCACATCCCAATGGAGCATGCTTTTCAGTTTTCTATCTGACTCATCGCTG
>CAYJOY010000292.1:0-3139 GCA_964371885.1 uncultured Lentimicrobiaceae bacterium
GTGCTATTTTCGTATGGAAAAGCGTGTTATTAAGAGATTGTATAACTTTGATTAAAAATTAAAAATTATGGAGTATTTTGTTCATGAATCGTCGTATGTTGATGATAATGTTACTATTGGAAAAGGGACTAAGATATGGCATTTTTGTCATATTCAGCCAGGTGCTATTTTAGGAGAAAAATGCTCGTTAGGGCAAAATGTGAACGTTGGTAACAATGTAAGAATAGGTAACAATGTGCGTGTACAAAACAACGTATCTATATATGAAGGGGTAGAAATAGAAGATAATGTATTTTGTGGTCCTTCGTGTGTTTTTACCAATGTAACTACACCACGTTCTCATTTTCCAGTGAGTGGCATCTATGCAAAAACGTTAATAAAAGAGGGTGCCTCCCTAGGGGCCAACAGCACCGTAGTTTGCGGGCATACTGTAGGGCGCTCGGCTTTAATAGCGGCAGGCGCCGTTGTTACCAAGGATGTTAAAGATTTTGCCCTCATGGCGGGAGTCCCCGCAAAGCAACTCGGTTGGGTGTGCGAGTGCGGCGAACGTTTACATGAGACGCTTGTGTGCCAATGTGGTAGAAAATATGAAGAGAACGATGGGCTACTCAGAAAAATAGAATTCTAAAAGTAATAATTACTCGTAATCTAAGGGGCTCCTAATGTTAGCAGTCTCCTTAGTTCACAACACGTATAGGTTTTCTATTGACCCACGCCTCAATATTCTCCATTACGAGTTCAGCTCTAATGGCAAACGCTTCTTGCGTGGCGTAGGCAATGTGTGGGGTAAGCACAACATTGGGTAATCCTATAAGAGGATGCCCAGCAGGTAGTGGAGGTTCAATATCGAAAACATCGAAGGCTGCCCCTGCAATTTGTTGTTGCTCAATGGCTGTTTTTAAAGCTGCAAGATTAACGATGTTGCCACGCGCGCAGTTCACAAGAATAGCACTCTGCTTCATCTTAACAAGTTCGTCTTTGCCAATAATATTAGTGGTCTCCTTGTTAAGAGGCAGATGTAGCGTAACCACATCGGAGAGTTTTAGTAAGTTGTCGAGCGTAGTGTATTCTACCCCAATAGATGTGAGTGCCTCTTTGCAACTTCTACTATACGCTAAAATTTTACAGCCAAAGGCGTGTAGCAAATGTGCTGTTTGGCATCCAATAGCCCCAGTGCCTATAATTCCCACTGTTTTTCCTGAAAGTTCTCGTCCTAAGAACCCTTCGCGAGTGCCTCCAACCAATGTGCGTGGGTGTAATTCCGTAACTTTGCGCAACACATCTATCATTAAACAGATAGTAAGTTCGCTCACCCCAATGGTAGAGTAGCCAGCGCAGTTGCTCACAGTTATGTCGCGCTCATTGCAATAGGGTAGATCTATGTGGTCGACGCCTGTAAATGCCACCGAAATCATTTTTACATTAGGGCAATGCTTAAGGGTGCTCTTTCTTAGAGGGATATTGGAAATAATTACCACGTCAGCATCGCCAATGCGCTGTGCTAAAATAGCTTCCTCCTCGTTCCTGTCGGGGTAAGTAATGAACTGCGCTCCTAACCCTTCCATTTGAGTGCGATAATGTGCTAATAACTCCTCTTTAATGCCTAATGGCTCTACAGCTACTATTTTCATATTTTAATGTTTAATTTATTTTTTTTGATGCTATCTATTAATATTAAATGATACGTAAATTGTTGAAAATGTTGAAATTATTTGGTAATTCGAATTAATACCGTTTTTATCAATTGCTCCATCTCTTTCGAGTAATCGCTCATAAACTCGTGGGTAACGCGGTTGGCTACCCCTAAGCAAACGGTGAGCGCGTCGTGTTGTAACAGATTGGCTAGACCAAATATAGGGGCGCATTCCATTTCTAAATTTCCAATTTTAAGATCTTTATATTGAAAGTTGCATAACTCAGAGGTAAGCTGTTCGCGTTGAATGGCTGCTCTTAGTTGCCTCCCTTGTGGTCCGAAGAAGCCCAATGCAGTGCAGGTAATGCTTTGATGCATATCAAAAGCAATCTTCTCTAATAACATAGCGGAAGCACTATAGCAGTAGGGAGCAGCCAATGGGGATTTCCAATGGAGTTGATCAGCAAAGGCATTCTCAATGTTCTTGGCTTCAATCCCTTTTGCTCCTTCAGAATAGTGGCTCATCAATCCGTCTAAACCCAGCCCGTATCGCGAAGCTATAACAGAGCCAATGGGAAGTTCAGGCTGCAAAATACCACAAGTGCCAATCCTTACCAACTGATGTCTCCTATGCTCATCTTTAATTTCTCTACTTCTTAAATCGATGTTAGCAATAGTATCTAATTCACTCACCACAATGTCAATACATCCTACCCCCATTCCTGTAGAGATAACAGTAATGGGAACCCCGTTAAATGTACCAGTGCACGTTTTAATCTCCCTGTTTTCGTGAGTAAAATCGATGGTGTCGAAAAATGAAGCCACCATGGCTACACGCTTTGGGTCGCCTACTAAAATTATTTTGTCGGCAATGTGTGTGCCGTTTATCCCTAAGTGGTAAATGTTTCCTGCGCTGTTTAAGGCTAATTCGGAACTAGGTATCTGATTCTTCATATTAAATGTATTTATTGCGTAGCTATGTTTTGTTGCTCTTTTCTGTTTTTTTTGAAGATGGAAAAAGTAATGCCTACATAAATAATAATAAGGATGGTGTTGGTGAGTAGCTTTGTAACGAGTTCCATGTTTTGGGTAATAATAAGACTAATGGCGTAAATTATTAATGCGCAAGCAATGTAGCTGAATATTTTTTGTAGAGGATAGTTAACTGGGTAGTGTTTTTGCCCGATGAGATAAGATACGGCAGCCATGGAGAAATAACACGCGAGGGTGGTCCAGGCAGCCCCCATGTAGCCCATAATAGGGATGAGAATGATGTTGAGTACAAGGGTAATAATGGCTCCAAATATAGAGATGTAAGCTCCGTATTGGGTTTTATCGGAGAGTTTGTACCAAATGGACAAGTTGTAGAATATTCCAGAAAACAGGTTGGCTATTAATAAAATAGGAACAATTGCGAGCCCAACGCGGTATGCTTCGCCTACGAAATATTGCGCAATGTCTATATAAAGCATAATAGCCACAAACATTGTGGCGCAAACGGCCACA
>CAYJOY010000293.1:0-758 GCA_964371885.1 uncultured Lentimicrobiaceae bacterium
TCCTTAGAGAAAGAAGAGTGGATAATATTAACATTTTTTAACTGTTTATTAGCATAAAAATACCCCGCGATAGCCGCGCATTTTGCCCACCATTTTCCTTTATTCTGTTCATGGCTTGCTAAAATTACGCACCCGTTTTCTTCTTGTATATCATTAATATTTATCTCATTAACAGATTCTAACAATAGTTTAGCAAATCTCACTTCTGCTTCGGGTTGCTCTGTTAGCGACACTCTAAAAGTATCGCCAATCCCTTTAAGGAGAAGCCCTCCTATTCCCATTGCCGATTTCACACGCCCCTCCATCTCGTTGGCAGCCTCGGTTACTCCAATATGTAAGGGGAAGTTATGATGTGGGGTCATGAGCTCTACCAACCGGAGATTAGCATCGAAAAGCGTACGTACCGAACTCGACTTTAAAGAGAATATAACATTGTGATATTGATGATGATCGCATACTTTCACCCATTCCATCGCCGATTGGGCTAACGCCTCAGCTGTATGTCCGTACTGGGCTATCATTCGAGGGCTCAACGACCCTTGATTGACCCCAATGCGAATGGCAGTGCCATTATTTTTACATCTCTCAAAAAGCAACTTTGTCCTTTCAAACAACAACGCTTCATACTCATTATCGTTTAGCGTTGTTTGTGGGGGGAGAAAATTCCCTGGGTTTATGCGCACTTTATCCACAAAGCACGCCACTTCTTCGGCTATTTGCGGATAGTAATGGACATCGGCTACGAAAGCTATGTTGGG
>CAYJOY010000293.1:768-3101 GCA_964371885.1 uncultured Lentimicrobiaceae bacterium
CTCTCTTTTATTTTTAGCACTGGAGCTACATCAGAGACGGTGGGAACTGCTAACCTAATGAGCGTGCAACCCTCTCTTTTTATAGCATTGATCTGCGATAACGAGTTGTCTACATTACATGTTTCGGTATTGGTCATTGTTTGCAACACCACGGGGTGCTCGCTTCCTATAGCAATATGGCCAACAGTAATCGAGTGTGTTTGTCGTCTACTACCAATCATCCGTTTTTTCAGCTTTAGGCATCATCTCGTCTAATAAATTGTTAGTAAGCTCAGTAATCGCTTCATCTACTTGTGTTAACCATTGGTAGCAAGCAGGTTCCCACTTAGGAGCCTCGGTGTTAAACCACACCTCAATAGGAGCCGACGAGGTGGCTTTCTCCTTAAATTCGGTAATGGTGTACCTGTATCGATCTTGGCGGCACTCTATTTTCATATTATAATAGACTACATTTTTGAAGTGGCGACTGCCATCTTTTAAAACAGAATATATTCTTACAGTAGATCTTAGCTCAATAATTCCTTTCTCGCGATCGGTTACTTTATATATCTCAGATTTATTGTTGAAATACTTCTTAGACCATGCCATAGCTCTGTCGTACAACTCTTGCGGCGTACCCATCTCATTAACTACTTCTTTATAAGTTACCAACTCGGTATCTTCATCAATGGGCAATTTAGGTTCTGACAATGGCTCTCCTTTTTTTTGTGCAAATAAAATAGTAGTTGAAAGGAGCACTGCGGTTAGGCATAAAAAAAATTTTCTCATAATTATATTCATTCTTTGTTAATAGGCTTTTTTGTTCTTATCATACAAAACAGACATTGAAAATACAGCTTTTCTCTAACTCATATTTTGTTTAATTTCCGGCGCGAAAATAGTAAAAATTTTAATAGTAATTTAGGAGACTTCTAAAAATTCCCCATCGATTTTATAATAATATTAATATGGACAAAAAATCTCTGTTTTAGCAACATGAGACGATTCGTTATTGATTTATTAACTATTTATGAGTGAATTTTCATAACTGTAGATGGTAAACTATCATGGGGAACAGCATTATTAAAAACAGCAAGTCGCTTGTTACAAGATCAATACAACTTTATCAATATTTGTAGAAGGAGAAAAAAATGAATATATTTTATCAAAACAACAATCCCAAAACTTATTTTTTGAAGACGCATAATACTATCTCCTTTTTTGCGTTGCAAATGGTAATAGTTTTATAAATTAAATCGTAATTATTATGGAAAAGATTAAGTACAAGGTATATGGATGCACTGATATAGGCAAAGTGCGCAAAATAAATGAGGATAGATTTTTGATATTGGAAACCCCTTCCCAATTAGGGGACACCAAGCCTGAACCTGAGAAAGATTTTGAAGTGAGTGATAGGGGTGCCGTATTTATTTTATGCGATGGGATGGGGGGATATTCTCATGGCGAATTTGCAGCAGAGGCTGCTATTGATGCCATTAGGCGTCAGTTATTCCGCATTCTCAAACATACATCTGGTACAAAAGAAGATTTGGAGCGTGAATTTACCATTTGCTTTACTGGGGTTAACAATTATTTATGGGGGTATATAAGAGGATATAATGATGGGAAACTTGCCATTGAGAAAGCATTAATTGACAATGAACTCACAGACTTTGAAACTATACACAGTTTAAAGGTAGGGAATAGAAGTATGATGGGGACCACTGTTACCATTTGCTGGCTAAGAGGAGATCAGTTGTATACGATTTGGGTCGGCGACTCACGGGCTTACTTGCTTAGAAAAGGAGAACCCATACGACAAATAAACAAAGACCATACCAATGCTCAAAAAGAACTTGAAAAGTGGCTAGAGTACTATTCGGATGATGAGGGAATGAATGATGCTAAAATCCAAGCAAAAAAACGCGAATATGAAAAAAGAAACAGCGCATTACGCCGCGGCATTGGCGACGACTATGAAGCAGCTATTCCTGAGGTAGTACAGACTACTATACAATCGGGCGATAGAATAATACTATGCTCCGATGGGTTAAATCACATGCTTTATAATGATGAAATTGAAGCCACTGCCAATAGTCACGACAACATTAAAGATTGTGCCCACGCTTTAGTTGACAGAGCCAACGAAGAAGGTGGCATCGATAACACAACCATTATTGTGATAGATATACTATAGTCAACCTCCCGCTCATCTATACTAAAATAAGCCAATTTATATTTTCAACTTGTCTCACTATTTTCATTATATTCGCGGCAGCAAAATAAAAGAATCAAAAACATGGCAAACAACATAAAAATTCCTTACGGTGTGGCAAGTTACGAACAATTGCGAA
>CAYJOY010000294.1:0-3082 GCA_964371885.1 uncultured Lentimicrobiaceae bacterium
CAATCTCTTCTGCGATCTTCTTTTTCGATTGTAGCGGTATCTCAACCATTTCGAAATGAGGAGAGAGTAAATATACGTGGTTAGTGGGGGTGTTAAAGGTAGCACCCGCATCGCTCATCTTATTTAAAACAATAAGGTCGCATTGTTTTTCTAATAACTTCTTATTCGCGTTATCAAATTCGTTGTTGGTTTCTAAGGCAAACCCTACCACAATTTGTCCTTTCTTTTTATGATGCCCCAAGTGCGATAGTATGTCGGGGTTTTTGGTCAGCGTAATGGTGAGTTCTCCCTCGCCTTTCTTTATTTTTTGAGCTGCTTTCTCTTTGGGGGTATAGTCGGCTACGGCCGCCGCCATAATGGCTACTTCTGCTTTTGGGGCTAGGTGTGTGGTAACCTCAAACATCTCTTGTGCTGTAGTTACTCTATGCAGGGTAATATTGGGGTGCGAAACGGTAAGGTTTGAAGGGCCCGAAACAAGTTCCACCTTTCCCCCTTGCTCTGCAAAAGTTTCGGCGAGCATGTAGCCCATTAACCCCGAGGAGTGGTTGCCAATAAAGCGAACAGGATCAATAGGTTCGTAAGTAGGGCCAGCCGTGATGAGAATGGTTTGCTCTTTCCATGCTTCTTGCATTGTGGTATTTTGTACCACTTGGTCAAAAATGGTTTGCGGATCAGCCATTCGTCCGTTACCAGAAGTGCCGCACGCTAAAAAGCCGCTTTCAGGGGCAATAAAAAGTGCTCCTCTAGTTTTTAATATTTCGATATTGTTTTGAACAACAGGGTTTTCCCACATGTTATTATTCATAGCAGGGGCAAAATAGTGTTGTTTTTTATGACTTGCTAGTAGCAATGTAGATAGGGCGTCGTCGGCAATGCCAGCAACCGTTTTCCCTAAAATATTGGCGGTAGCAGGCGCCACCACCACTACATCGGCCCATTCGGCAAGCGCAATGTGATCGACCGAAAAAGAGGCCTTCTCGGCAAAGGTGTCGCTATAAACGGTATGCTGAGAAAGGGTTTCTAAGGTAAGTGGTGTAACAAACTGCAAACCATTTTGGGTAATAACTACCTTAACAGAATGCCCAGCAGCTACAAATAAGCGAATGAGTGTTAAGGTTTTATACGCAGCAATGCCTCCTGTTATCCCAACAACAACATTCATCTATTTATTTTTTAGAAGGGTATTGATAATGAACATCGTCGCTTCTAAATTCTTCGGTTGCTAATAGGGTTGGCTTTGGAAGGTGTTCGTAAAAGCGCGCTAATTCAATAAGTTCTCTGTTTTCGATAGTGTCGTCGTAAATTTCGGTATTCGTGTTAGTGTTGGCAAACTCTTGCATACGCTCTTGAAACTCCTCTTTAATCTCGGTTCCAATTTGGTTGGCTCTTTTCGACATGATTACAATCGACTCATAAATATTGTCGGTGTCTTTGTCAAACTCACGAATATCGCGGGTAATAGCCATCGTATTTTGTTTGTGTTTGTTGTACTCAGATGTTTTCATTACTTTTTTGAATTAATTGTATTTATTTTTTCTTTTGCTTCTTCTGCATATTTAACCGATTGTGCCACGTATGGGTTGTCGGGAAATTGCGCTACCAACAATTCGTAGGCTTCTACACACGACTGGTATCGCTCTTTTTGTTTACTTTCTATACTTTTGTTGGCATACTCTAAGTTGCTTTGAATGAGAATGTAAAACATTTCTGGAACTAAGCTAGAGTAGGCAAAATCTTTAATAAAGTTATTCGCGGCAATTTGCGCGGCTTTATAGTTTTCGGTATGATAATAGAGCTTAAAAATTTCGAAATCTTTTCGTGCTAGTTTTTCTCTAAGTTCATCTAGCATAGTGTTACACTCTTCTATGTATTCGCTTTTAGGATATTGAAACGTAAAATAGTTAATTTCATCAATAGCGTAAAGTGTATTCGATTGATCAATATTGTATTCTGGTGATAGATAGTAAAGCGCTTTTACACAGTTTAACGTAGCTAATTCGGCACGCGCCGAGTTAGGATATTTTCGTCCATATTCCTTAAAATGATATGCTGCTAAACGATAGTCGCCATTTTGCATATAACAATCTGCAAACAAGAAAAGTATGGTATCGCCTACCGCCGACCCTAAGGTAATAGGGTAGAGCTGTTCAAATATTTTAGCCGCCGTTAAATACGATTGCTTTTCGTAAAAATGTAAGGCTCTAGCATAGCTTGCATCAAACGTTTCGAAAGAGACTTTTTTCCCTTTTTTGCGATCTTTTTTCTCTTTTTTCTCTTTCTTTTTCTCTTTAGCAATGGTATCGCTCTCTATAGCCGAGATGCTGTTAAGAGGTAATTTTATAACATTGGCTTGCATTTCTTGAAAAGAAAATATGGATAACGTTATAATTATCAGTACTTTGAAAGGAAATGTCTGTTTCTTTTTCATCCCGCGAAGATACTATTTTTTTCGAATGATAGGTGTGTTTCAATAGAAAAAACTTCTTATGTCAATTTCTCTTTTAAGAATCTTCCCGTGTGCGATTGCTCACATTGAATAATCTCTTCTGGCGTCCCTTCAAAAATTACCTCGCCTCCATTTTCCCCACCATCAGGACCTAAGTCGATAATCCAATCGGCACATTTAATAAGTTCCATGTTATGTTCTATTAAAATGATAGAGTTGCCAATTTCTAAAAGTTTGGTAAACGATTGATAGAGTGCGTTAATATCGTGAAAATGCAGCCCTGTAGTGGGTTCATCGAAAATAAAAATATGGTTGTTTTTAGTATTTCCTTGGCAGAGATAAAATGCCAATTTTACCCTTTGCGCTTCCCCTCCCGATAGGGTGGAAGAGGACTGCCCCATTTTCAAATAGCCAAGCCCCACTTCTTGTAAAGAGGATAGTTTATGGATAATATTATTAGTGTGTTTACCAGCAGGGATGGTTTCAAAAAACTCGCGAGCCTGGTTAATGGTCATATTCAGCACATCGGCAATAGTAATATTGTTGATTTTAATGTCGAGCACTTCGTCCTTAAAGCGGCTCCCATTGCAGTTAGGGCATAGCAAGTCTACATCGGCCATAAACTGCATCTCAATG
>CAYJOY010000295.1:0-3059 GCA_964371885.1 uncultured Lentimicrobiaceae bacterium
AATCATACCTTGTTATTTTAAGTTACAATCGGCAAAAATACACTTTTTTTGTGAGTGGTGAATCCTATTTTTTCCATTTTAGAGATCTTCATTCCCATAATGGTTGCTAGTTAAGAAGATAAAGTGTAAAATTAAGAAATAAGGCAACAACTCTTAAGCCTTGTTTTTGCTCACGCTACAAGAATCTTTAACTCTTAAAACCATCGAAAGTAAGATGGTTGCTAATGCCCGAAAGTACCTGTTGCCATAGCGCTTGCAATGCGGGGTAACTCTCTCTTAAATAGCTACTCACCTCCTCTTTTTTTATCCAAACTGCCTCGGTAATAGCCTCGTTTTCTTGAGGAATAAGCGGCTGGTAATCACCATGCATTAAATACCAATAGGTGGTTTTGCGCATAAGAGCTCCCGACAATTCGTATGTGTGAAAGGTAGTGGTAATAGGTGCTATAATAGAAATATTTTTAATCCCTGTCTCTTCCTTCACTTCGCGAAGTGCAGAGGCCTCTATCGACTCCCCAACCTCAATCTTACCCTTGGGAAAATCCCATTTCCCTAATCTATAAATCATTATAACTTCATCATTGGCGTTAAAAACAATGCCGCCAGCAGCTTCTATTTCTACATTTTTCATACCCATTCGTTATTGTATTGGTTATTGAGTTAATGGTCGCGAAATTAATATAAATAATCGAAACCCGCATATTAAAAAAAAATGTAATTTCGCGACCTTATTTAAATAAATATTAATTAAAATGAACAAAAGAAAAATTGCAATTCTAGTAGCTATTTTAATATCGGCTATTACTACCTCATTTGCGCAATCGGCAAAGTATGGACACGTTGACTCTCAGGCTATTATGAGAGATATGCCGAATGCGGACTCCATTCAAATAAAACTAATGGATTTTCAAAACGAACTTCAAACCGTTTATGAAACAACGTTAAACGAATATCAAAGTAAAAAAGATGCTTTCGATAGAGAAGCGGGCACAATGTCTTCTTCAATCAGAAAAGTGAAAGAAAATGAAATACTAGCCTTAGAAACTAGCATTTATGAGTTTCAAAACAGTGTAGAACTCGACTTACAAGAAAAGCAAATAGAGTTAATTACCCCTTTCCAACAACAGTTAGAGAAAGCGATTGACCAAGTGGCTCAAGAAAATGGGTATCAATACATTTTTGATACACAAATTTTATTATATGCCGACACCAACAATGATGTTACAGCATTAGTAAAGAAAAAATTAGGAATTGTTAAGTAATAATAAAGAGAAAGATGAAAAAAATAGCATTTTTATTTATTGCCTCCTTCTTTTTTCTTTTTGGACATGAGTTGAGTGCGCAACAAACGAAATTTGGGCACCTAGACTATGCCGAAGTTATGAAAGTAATGCCAGGAATAGATACCGCTCAGGCAAACATACAAGCTTTTCAAGAAGAATTGATAGCGGTAAGAGACGGTATGACTGCCGAGTTTCAAAAAAAGCAAGGCGAACTAGAACGTTCTGCCGCCTCTGCAAACACTTCGCAAGCAGTGTTAAAAATTAAACAAGATGAACTTGTGAAATTATACGAAAGAATACAAACATTTAATGCTAGTATTGAAGCCGATTTAACCAATAAACAAGTAGAACTACTTCAACCTTTTCAAGATAAACTAAAAGCGGTGATAGAAGAGGTAGCGAAAGAAGGAAAATATACCTACATATTCGATGTGCAAACACTATCGTTCTCAACTGAAAGTACTGATATAACAGTTCTTGTGAAAGAAAAACTTCAAATCAAATAAAAATTAATATGAAAAAAACAACTATTCTATTAGGAGCAGCGTTGTTGTTCTCGGCTACTTCGTGTACCCAAAAAGCAGCGCAGCCAGCAGATGAAACTGCTAACCCTTTTTTAGTGGAGTGGACTACCCCTTATGGCGTTCCTCCATTCGAGCAAATTCAAATTGAGCATTATATGCCAGCTTTTGAAGAAGGAATGAAAGAACAAGCGCAAGAAATTGCTGCTATTGTTGATAATCCTGAAGAACCTACATTCGAAAATACAATCGAAGCTTACGAAAGAAGTGGTGCTTTATTGTATAAAGTAAGTTTAGTATTCTTTAATATGAGTTCTGCTTGTAACTCTGACGAAATGCAAAAAATAGCAGAAACAGTTTCTCCAATGTTATCGAAACATGCTGATGATATTAACTTAAACGAAAAATTATTCGCCAGAATAAAAAGCGTTTACGATAATCAAGAAAGCATGAACCTTACTGATATTCAAAAAAGATTATTAAAAGTTCATTACAATGCTTTCGTTCGTGGCGGTGCTAATATTGCCGAAGACCTTAAAGAAAGATTTAGAGCTATTAACTCTGAATTGTCGTTGTTAACGCTAAAATTTGGTGATAACGTATTAAAAGCATCTAATGATTATAAACTTGTTGTTGACGATGTTACCCGTTTAGAGGGTATGCCAGCTAACGCTATAGAAGCTGCTTTAGCTTTAGGCGAGCAAGACGAAGCAACGAAAGGAAAATATGTATTCACTATCCAACTTCCTAGCTGGGAGCCTCTTCTAACTTTCTGTAAAGATCGTGAACTAAGAAAAGAGATGTGGACGGCATTATCGCAACGTTGTACAAGTGGTGAAACTGATAACAGAGAAATCATCAACAAAATTGTAAACTTAAGAATTGAAAGAGCTAAAATGTTCGGATATAACTCTCATGCTGAATATGTATTAGATGATTGTATGGCTAAAACTCCTGCTGCTGTTAACGATTTGTTAATGCAAGTTTGGACACCAGCTATTGCTAAAGCTAAAACAGAAGCTGCCGAATATCAAGCTATGATAGATGCTGAAGGTGGCAACTTTAAATTAGAAGCTTGCGACTGGAGATACTATGCAGAGAAAGTACGTCAAGAAAAATATAGCATTAAAGAAGAAGAAGTAGCCCCTTATTTCTCATTAGAAAACGTTAAAGAAGGTGCATTTATGGTAAGCGAAAAATTATTTGGCCTTACTTTCCATTTAAATAACGACATCCCAGTTTATTATAACGATGG
>CAYJOY010000296.1:0-3058 GCA_964371885.1 uncultured Lentimicrobiaceae bacterium
CGAACAAACGCCACCAGAGGTAGGAATAACGGTATCGATTGTAATAGTGTTTTTTGGATTTACTTCCATTAGAGTGCTTGTTTTTGTATCTTTACAACTTATCATTAAGACAAGCGAAAGAAGTATGAGAAAAAATGACTTCATATTCTAACGATGTTGAACTGGCAAAGATAATAATTTTTCATTAAATAAGAGAAAAGAAAAAAGAAAAAAAGTGTTTTTTATCATTTCATGACATTAAAAAAAGTTATATATTTGCCGCCTAATTTAGAAATACGATGGGTTTATTTTCATTTTTTACAAAAGAAGTTGCAATTGACTTAGGTACTGCCAATACAGTGATTTTACATAACGACAAAGTAGTGATAGACGAGCCGTCTATTATAGCCATAGAGCGTAGCACCAAAAAGGTTATGGCTGTAGGGAAGAAGGCTTTAATGATGCACGGTCGTGCACACGATAACATACAAACTATCCGTCCTTTACGAGAAGGTGTTATTGCCGATTTTCAATCTACAGAGTTAATGTTGCGTGAGTTTATTAAGATGTTAGGCAACAAACGTTACCTTTTTCCTCCGGCACTAAAAATGGTAATATGCATACCCTCGGGTATTACAGATGTTGAAGAGCGCGCCGTTCGCGACTCTGCTGAGCAAGCTGGAGCCAAAGAAATTAGAATGATTCATGAACCTATGGCGGCCGCTATTGGTATAGGGATAGATGTTTTAGATGCTAACGGAAATATGATTATAGACATTGGCGGCGGCACCAGCGAAATTGCAGTTATTGCGCTGGGTGGTATAGCCACGCAAAAATCTATTCGTGTGGCTGGCGATGAGTTTAACGCCGAAATTCAAGATTATATCCGCAAAAAATATAACATTGCTATTGGCGAAACAATGGCCGAACAGGTAAAAATTAATGTTGGAGCTGCTATAGAAGACCTAGAAAACCCCCCAGAAGATTACGAAGCCTTTGGTCGCGACTTACTCCGCGGGATTCCAGTTTCTGTTAAAATTAACTACAGAGAAATTGCTCAAGCTCTCGACAAATCTATTTCTAAAATAGAAAACGCCGTTATTACCGCGCTTGAAAGAACTTTACCAGACCTTTCTGCCGATATTTATAAGACTGGTGTGTACATGGCAGGGGGCGGTTCGCTACTCCGTGGCCTCGATAAAAGAATCTCTAGAAAAACCAATTTAAAGGTACATGTGGCGGAAGATCCACTAAAAGCTGTCGCTAGAGGCACCAGTATTGCCCTCAAAAACTTCGATAAATTCACTTTCTTAATCTCATAATTAATAAAAAACGAATTTTATTTCACTGATTATTAATAAGAAACAGAAAAAATGAAAAAAAATTCAAAAATAGATGTTTTGTATTAAAAATTATTGTATTTTTGCAGCCTCAAACCGAAAGGGAGTTTAGCTCAGCTGGTTCAGAGCATCTGCCTTACAAGCAGAGGGTCAATGGTTCGAATCCGTTAACTCCCACAAACAAAAAAGCCGCTTATAAGCGGCTTTTTTGTTTTTACATAGTGTAAAACTGTCAACCCTCCATTATTCTGCATTGGATGTTCTCTTTTTCTTACAATTTATGGGGAAGTAATGCAATAACGGTTGTGGCCACCATAGCCGCAGTTTCGGTTCTTAACACTCTGCTCCCTAATTTTACTGGCTCAAATCGCGCGTTTAGCGCCGCTGCAACCTCTACTTTTGAGAAATCGCCTTCTGGACCAACCAGCATAACAAAACGGTCGTACGTGTTCTCTTTCTCCGATATAAGCACATCGTTAGTAGAAAAATCACAATACCCTATCCATTTATGGACGCCCGTTGCCTCTTTGTAGTGTTCTATTACCTCTGAGAAAGTGGTAAGATTTATGTATGGTAGCACACTCCCACCCGACTGTTTAAGGGCAGCAACCGCTAAGCGCTGCATTCGCGCTATATCGAGATGTTTTCTTTCGGAATGATCGGTAATAATAAACGAAATATGCTCAACTCCAATTTCTACACATTTTTCTACCAGCCACTCCATTCGGTCGGGGTTTTTGGTGGGTGCCACCACTAAATGGAGGTGGCGATCGCGCTGCGTAGTATCTCTTTCCCAAAAGAGCACTTCTAATACAACCTTCGCTTTGTTATTATCGATGATTTCCGCTTCAGCTACGTTCCCCATACCGTCGGTAATGGTTAGTGTGTCGCCTACATTTTTACGCATGGCTTTAGCAACATGTTTCGACTCCTCTGGAGTGAGGGCAAAAATACTTGCATGGGGGTCTTCTATAAAATAATGGCTCATATTTATGAAAAAAGGAGGCATACGCCTCCTTTAAATTATGTTAATAAAATTTTACCAAGCATGAAGAGGGCGATGTCCCATAAGGGCGTTCACCTTACTTTCTACATTTTTAATAACTTCTTCGTTTTCTACATTCGATAACACCTCATCAATTAAAGCTACAATGTAATCCATTTCATCCTCTTTTAAACCTCTCGATGTTAAAGCAGGGGTACCTACTCTAATTCCTGAAGTGGTGAAAGGGGTTCTGCTATCGAAAGGAACCATATTTTTATTGATGGTAATGTCGGTTTTCACCAATGTATTTTCCGCTACCTTTCCTGTTAAATCTGGGAATTTCGTTCTTAGATCAATCAACAACAAGTGGTTATCTGTACCGTCGCTTATCACTTTGTACCCTCTGTCTATAAATGCTTTAGCCATAGCTTGTGCATTTTTTCTCACTTGTTGAATATACTCTAAATACCCTTCTGTTAAAGCTTCGCCGAATGCTACTGCTTTTGCAGCTATTACGTGCTCTAGTGGCCCACCTTGTACACCAGGGAAAACGGCACTATCTAATAATTGCGACATTTTTTTGATTTCCCCTTTTGGAGTTTTTAGCCCCCAAGGGTTTTCGAAATCTTTACCCATAAGGATTAATCCACCGCGAGGTCCTCTTAATGTTTTGTGAGTAGTAGTGGTTACAATATGGCAATAAGGAATTGGATCGTTTAACAACCCTTTTGCAATAAGTCCAGCAGGGTGCGAG
>CAYJOY010000297.1:0-3045 GCA_964371885.1 uncultured Lentimicrobiaceae bacterium
CTGGAGCGGCTGCGGAAACATCGAGGTTTTGAGAAGAAGTAGTTAAAGGCTCTTCTGTAATTACTCTCCCCTCAATGTCGGTAATTATAATTTTTATAGTTTTAGAAAGAAGTTCTTCATCAGTGTTAATGGTTAAGTTATTTTCTACAGGATTAGGATAAAGTGATACTGCTGAGTTTTCGAAATTTTCGATAGAAGAACTTTCAAGAGCAAGAATATCCATGGTGTAAGAGAATGTATTTTCGCAAACATCTTCTATTGTTAAGGTAACCTCATAAGTTCCTGCTTCTTCATAAAAGTGGGTAGGATTAGTTTCGGAGGAGGTGTTTCCATCGCCAAAATCCCAATGAGTTTCTGCTATATCCCAGTAAGAGTATGAGGTATTAGTGAAACTAACGCCTGCTACATTGTTTTTAAGAGTTAATAGATTATCGTAAGTAAAATTAGCAACATTGTCGTATTCTCCTACAAACCATGTTTCCAAATTTTCGAAGACTATATTTTTAGCTGCATTTTTAATAATATTTGCCTCTGTATCGTGTAGCGAGCCTGTGAAAGAGATAAGGGTAGGGTCTTTTCTATACAAAACAGTGTAGAATGCACAAGCAGCAGCATAGCTACCAGCATAACTTGGGTGGCTACCATCGGAGGTGTATAAATCTATTTCTGGATGGTGATCTCTAAGGTAGTGCCAAACGGGTCCGCAAGGGCTCACTGTTGCATTGTTATCTTCTGCCATCATAAGATAACGTAAACGAATTAAACTATCCATACCTTCGTATGTACCTATAGGAGGGAAAACAGCGCCATTTTGTGCATCTCCATTCTCGTACCCCCAACTCATAAAGAAGAGAGGCATAGCACACGAATTGTATGCAGCATTGCATAACTGCGCAGCGAATGGAAAAGTTTGTGAAGCCACTTGGTTATCTGGAAATGCCGTTTCTTGACTTTGCCCTTGTAAAACCACAAAATCCCAACCTCCCTGCTCTATCATCTGGATAGAGTTATTGTTGCAATGCCCCGAAAAGGTAGTGCCACCAGGAGTGTTTGCTTCGTGTGTGAGATGGTCGCCAGTTGATGCGGCCATCGAAGCAATGATAGAGGGTAGGTTATTGTAAGCAGTATAGCTATTCCCAATAAAAAGAACATTCAGTTCCTGCTGCGCAAAAGCACTCGCAATACAGAATAGAAATGTAAAAATAAAAGTAAATTTTTTCATTATAGAAAGATTAAAAAAATAACGGCAAATTTACAAAAAAATATTCTTTAAAAGAAGGCTCATTGAGAATTTTTATATTTAAAGTTATTATAATTGAACAGAATACTTAATTTTTGTGTTTTTATTTTATATTTTTTTATGATTTTAAACAAAATAATAACCATTTTTTACGTTTAGAGATGGAAATAATGTAGATGCCATTTATTTCACATCCAAAAAAGCAAGCAGAAACCTATAATTATTAAAAATATGAAATTTGAAATATCATCTCCATTTTCCCCAAGCGGCGATCAACCACAAGCGATAAAGGAGTTGGTAGAGGGGTTGAATCGCGGCGATAAGGATCAGACATTGTTAGGGGTTACCGGTTCTGGTAAAACTTTCACCATTGCTAATGTATTACAAGAGGTGCAGCGGCCTGCGTTAATTTTAAGTCATAACAAAACGTTGGCAGCTCAGCTATACAATGAGTTTAAGCAGTTTTTTCCTAATAATGCTGTGGAATATTTTGTTTCTTATTATGATTATTACCAACCAGAGGCATACATTCCATCTACTAACACATACATAGAGAAAGATTTAAGCATAAATGACGAAATAGAAAAGATGCGGGTAAAAACCTCTTCTACTTTGTTATCGGGGCGGCGCGATGTGATAGTAGTGGCTTCGGTTTCGTGTATTTATGGTATAGGAAATCCAGAAGATTTTGCGAAGAGTGTAATAAATATTCATACTGGGATGATTTTAAACAGAGATCAACTTTTGTACGCCCTCATCAATGGTCTCTATTCGCGGACCGAGCTCACTTTAGAGCATGCCACTTTTCGAGTGAAGGGTGATTCGCTAGACGTTTTTCCTCCTTATCACGATAGAGCTTACCGGATCATTTTTTTCGATGATGAGATAGAGTCTATAGAAGAGATTGATCCAGTGTCGGGAGGGAAAATCAATACAATGGGAGAACTCAGTATTTATCCTGCCAACCTATTCGTAACATCGCCAGACGCAATTAACGATGCCATTCATCATATTAAATTAGATTTAGGAGTACAGATTGATTATCTAAAATCTATAGGTAAACATTTAGAAGCGAAGCGGTTAGAAGATAGAGTTGATTACGATGTGGAAATGATGAAGGAGTTGGGATATTGCTCAGGAATAGAGAATTACTCACGTTATTTCGATAAAAGAAAACCAGGAGATCGACCTTTCTGTATTTTAGATTTTTTTCCTGAAGATTTTGTGATGGTGATAGATGAGAGTCATGTTACAGTTCCTCAGATAGGTGCCATGTATGGTGGCGACCGTTCGCGCAAGGAGAATTTAGTGGAGCATGGTTTTCGATTGCCAGCAGCGTTAGATAATAGACCTTTGAAGTTCCAGGAGTTTGAGGCGATGGTGGGGCAATCTATTTATGTGAGTGCCACACCAGCAAATTACGAATTGGAGAAATCGGCGGGCGTAGTGGTAGAGCAGGTGGTTCGCCCAACAGGTTTATTAGATCCACCAATAGAAGTGCGACCCGTTGAAAACCAAGTAGATGACTTATTGGAAGAGATTGAAAATACCGTTTCAAAAAGGGAGAGGGTGTTGGTAACAACACTTACCAAAAGGATGGCAGAAGAGCTGTGTGCCTATTTATTAAGAGTAGGGATACGTACAAAATATATTCATTCAGAGGTAGATACATTAGAGCGAGTAGCCATTTTACAAGATTTACGAATGGGGGCTATTGATGTGTTGATAGGGGTGAACTTACTGAGAGAGGGGCTCGACCTACCTGAGGTGTCGTTAGTAGCCATTATGGATGCCGACAAAGAGGG
>CAYJOY010000298.1:0-2638 GCA_964371885.1 uncultured Lentimicrobiaceae bacterium
ATTGGTAATCGGGGTCTCCTATATAGAGTTCGCTTCCCACAATAGGGTAGTAGGGCATAAGATTATTGCCGATATAAAACCCATTACGAATGCCCAGAAATCGCCATTTCAGTTCCGCCTCAACGTGTATCCCTTGTTGCCAAAAAACACTATTGGCAGCGCGCATTCGCTGGTAGTTGGCTATATACCCTACCTGAAAACGGAGTTTAGAGAAAACCGTCTTATTAGATAGGTCGAAACCTACCAACGGATTGATCATAATGTCGTCGCAAACCCCCGCCTTGGGCTCTGTAGCGAGTTGGTTAGCTAAATGATTGAGTGTTAGATAACCTCCAAAGTAAAAAAATTGGTACTGATATTTCCCGTTTAAAACCACACGAAAAGCTTCGCGTGTCTCCTTGCTTTGTAACCCACGCCAATCTAACTGCAACTCAATCTCGCCATGCTGGCTCTTGTGTTGCAATAAAGCCCCTTGAATGTTGGGGTAGAGATAGGAAACAGAGTCGTACATTAAGTAGTCGGGAAGTGGCGCATACAAATGTCTAAATGGAACCGTTCCAAAGTTAAAAGTAAATTTCTTCCCAACATGTCGATAGTAAATAGTAGGGAGGAATTTTAAATCTTTGTACTCATTGCCAATAGGTTGTATGTAATGAATGCCAGTCCGTATTTGGTGCAAGGTGCTATCTTTTTCGGCAAGTTGCAACCCCACTTCGGGCGATAAACGAACCCCCAACAACGATTGCGGCATGGAATACGGACTGTGATACTCTCTGTTATCGAAATAAAAGAGAAGGTTGAGATCATAGATGAATTTTTGTGCAAAAGTATTGAAAATAAAAAGATTTAAAATAATAATGCATAAAAATCTACCCAAAATTTTTCACCTTATTTACAAAATTGAGATTTCTACCAGAGCCTTCGCCTACATTAATAAGGACAGATTCTCCGTTTTTAATAAGGTTTTCTTCTAATGCTTTAAGGAAACCAGCAATAGTAACAATAGAGGCGGGTCCTAAAATCAAGTTTTGGTGTTTATATGCTTCTGCTGCAACCGCTACAATATCGCTTTCGAGTACCCTTAAGAAAGTACCGCCACTTTTTTTAATAATGGGTGCCACAATAGGGAACATAGCAGGGTTTCCTGTAGAGAGAATGGTGATAGCCGTTTTAGGGTTTTCAATAATAGGATATATCTTTTCATACCCTTTAGGGAACTGGTCTTGTGTTGCTTTTTCCCAAGCTTGCACCATCGGGTCGCACGTATCTTGTTGCACCATAATCATACGAGGGAGCGTCGCCTCAGGGTAGTGCTTCTCTATTTCGCGCACCCCTTTATCAATAGCAATAGGCCCTGTTCCTCCACTAATGGCTTGTATGTAAACGTCGGGCATTTTCCCTAATTGGCGAATAAACTCAAACACCATCGTTTTTTTAGCCTCTACACGAATAGGATCGATGTTGCCCGCCGAAATTAACACATCGTTTTTTTGATGAAACTCAGCAGCCATCTTTTTAGCATAGGTGTAATCCCCATCCACAATCTCTACCTCTTGCCCAAACCCTCTAATCTCATTTACCGAATCTTCCATAACACAGTCGGGAACGAATACTTTTACCTTAATATCTGCTAACGATAAATATTTGCTATAAGCTGTAGCGGTATTTCCAGTAGAGGCAATAGTGTATTGGGTAATGTGGTGCTCTTTTAATGATGATGCTAAAAGCGAACCCGCCACATCTTTAAAAGTTCCCGTGCCACCGTTTAAGTCATTTCTACATATCAAAACATGGCAGTTAATATTATAGTGTTCTTGGGCATATTGCTCTAAATAAGACCAAGTCTCCACAGGGATAGCCCCCTCATTGCAGGTTACTATATTCTTTTTATCATCTAACGGCAAGTACTCAAAATAGTGCCAAAGGTTTTCTGGCGACTTCGCTTGCATGAGCTCTTTTAGCGATGAATAATCGTTAGTGTATTGTACCTCTGCGTGTTTGCTTCCACATTTAGGGCACGCCTGATTGCACAAATACCACGCTTTAAAATTAGCAATAGTGTGTTTACATTGTACACATTCAAAATGATATTTACTCATAATATTACGATATTATAGTTTGTTCTTAAATAAAAAATCTTTCTCTTCTTTGGTAAGTCCATCGTAACCTTTCCTCGATATTTTGTCGAGAATGGCATCTACTTTTTGCTCTTTTTCTACTTTTTTAGCATTAAACGCTTCGTCGGTTACAGGTCTACTAGGAGCTTCGTAGTTAGACGATACTGCATATTTCCTTTTCTTCACTTTTGGACCCCTTTGTTTTCGTTCCCAATTCATAGATAACATTATTGCAAAAGCTACCCCAGCCATGGCTCCTCCAATGTGGGCAATGTGCCCGCCTGGGTTATCGTAAGGAATAGTAAGCAGATCGAGCCCAATTAAAATGAGCGAGAACCACATTAGCTGCAACCTCCCAACGAGTAGCAATTGTATTTCAAATTTAGGATTGCGCACAGTGGCAGCAAATAATATGGCCATAATAGCTCCCGCGGCACCCATTGCCGAAGTAAAGTGTAGCGCAGGTTCAAACGCGGGGAAAATATGGTACGATACCATATATATAAGGTTGCCCACAATGC
>CAYJOY010000298.1:2648-3043 GCA_964371885.1 uncultured Lentimicrobiaceae bacterium
ATAAAATATAAAGATAAGAGCTGGCGATCGGTGAAGGCCATGCGGAAAATTTTACCAGCAAAGTGCAATACGATGATATTGAAGAGGAAATGGAAAAATTTAACATGTAAAAATATGGATGTTACCAAGCTCCATGGTTGAAATAATAGCGTATCGAACGAGGCAGGGCAGGAGAGGAGTAGTATAAAATCGTTGTAAAAACTAATAAGCGCCTCCGATTGGAAAAGGAAGTCGACAAGATTAAAGAGCAGGCGGATGGCAAGTAAAGCAAAGTAAATAACAATGTTAGCAAATACCAATTTTGCTAAGAACGTTTTCGGCTTTAATATTTCCCAAAGTAAAAGTTTAAGTTGTGCTTGCATAACCATTAGAAGAATAGGGTGGCACCAAATAAG
>CAYJOY010000299.1:0-3032 GCA_964371885.1 uncultured Lentimicrobiaceae bacterium
GTATATTAAATCGTAAAATCCCCGTACCCAGTGCGTTTTGATCCCAAAACCGTTAGGTTTTTCGGTAAAATGCTCACATAATACCAACTCTCTAGTCTCGGCATTAAACAAATTTACCCATATTGAAGCTGTTTTTAATCTGCTATCGAATGAGTTAACAATAAAGCAGAGGGCATAGCGCGTCTCAATCTCCAACTCCATATTTTTCACCATCTCCGCTATCTGCTCTACCCCTATCACCGAATCGATGGAGATAAATTTCTTTGCAAATTTATAATTTTTCGGAAATTTATTGTTTTTAGTAACCCACGAAAGGTCGTAATGCAGGATAGATTTCCGGAAACTAATGCGGATATTGAATTTTTTTTGATCCGAAATAATCATCCTATTCCAATCATTAAAGTAATGTTGCATTACTTCGCTAGGGAGATTAAAATCGGGAAGTGTAAAACTCGCTTTTGAGAAATCGACCCCTAACCAGGTGATTTCCTTTTCGTTCAAAAACTGTAAAAACTCCTCTTTCTTAAAAAACATCTATTATCTACTCAGCTATATTTTTTCTATTGTTTGATAGAGCACCCACCCTTTTTCGCCATTAGGAATTTGCACCTCTATCCACTCGTTAAGCTCGTCGGTAATGGTTACTTTCAACCCTTCGTGTATCACAAAGAGGTCGCCTCCCGATTTGCTAGGCGTGCTTTTTGCATTCACAATTGGGCTCATTACAATAGCATGTTTATTCTCTATAACTTTGTTCAATTGCTTCTTCCCCAAAATAAAGCTAAACACCCCCACTATTAATGTAATAATGGCTAATAACAGGGCAATATTTTTTGCTGAATTGGAGCGAAAGAATAGGAAAGCTAGCACAAAAAATGCTAGCAATAGGGCGGTTACTACCCCTACTACTCCCCATCCATCGGCAGTAAAGAGCGATGCGCACGCCTCCCACCATTGGGTAATAAAGAGTTGTGGCACCGATTCTATCTTATCCACAATCTGCGTATTAGCAAAAGCAATATTATGAGCAATATCGGGATTACTCGGATCTAATAACAGTGCGCGTTCATAATATAGAATAGATTTACCAATATTATTAGTTTTAAAATAACCATTTCCAATATTATAGAACAGCTCTGCCGATCTGTACCCCTGTTCCTCTATTTGTAAATAAGCCTCTACTGCCAATTCATACTCTTTCTCTTGGTAAAATTGATTCCCCTTTTCGAACAATAGTTGCAATGAATCTTGTGTAGCTGCAAATCCACCCAATGAAAACAAGCATATAGTGAGGAGGATAATCTGTTTTTTCATATTTTTTTGCTTATTGCTGTTGTAACACTTTAGTTGCTCTTTAATAACTGTCATTTATAAAAAATAACAGTGCTCTCATTATTTTTTAGTTTTTATCGCTTCATTCTCTAAAATAAACGCGAGTGCCTCTTTGTACATTTCTTGCATATTAGCAGCGCTATCGCCAGGAGCAAAACGGAGAAACTCACATTGTTGTAGCGTTTTAACGAGGTTTTCTATCGTTTGCTGCGCGATTCTCTTCTCCGACAATGTCATTTCAACAGTTTCAACGGAGAGTTGCGCCAACGGGATATGATATTTGTTGCTAATATATCCCCAAAGTGCTCTCGATACCTCCACATAGAAAGCATCTTTTTCATTTTTTTGTAAAAATTGATTCGCTTTTTTCAAACACTTAACAGCTCTTTTGCGCGCTTTTTTGTTGTTTACGTACGCTTGATTGCTATACTTCTCTATTCTATTTCTCCAAATAATTACAAATAATAATAGGATGATAAACGGGAGCAGTAGGTAATTGATCCATAGAAAGAGGTATTCTGTAACTTTACAAATGGGAGGCTATCTGTTTTAATAAACCTAATATCGTTTCCTAAAATTTTAATATTCATTTGGTTCGACACATTGCTCGTAACCGTTGGGTTAGCGGTACTCCCTTCCACTTTTACCGTAAACGGTTCTGTAGAAAGGGTTTCATATTGACTGCTACTCGTGTTGAAGAAAGAGAAGTGGGCAGGCTCTATCACAAATTCGCCCCCATTTCTTGGTATGATTACATACTCGAAAGTGCGATTTCCAGAGACAGAGGTTCCTGTTGTGTTTATTTTATCGGTAATTTTCGGATCCGCCACATCGAAATCTGGAGGGAAACTAAATGTAAGAGGGCTCACATGTTGTAAGTTACCTCTTCCTGAAACGGTTACCACTAGGTTAGTGGCATCGTTGGCATTCAGTGCATTGCGAGAGAGTTTAGCACTGAGTGCAAAATCGCCGACTAGACCCGTAAAATCGTCGGGCTTTCCATTTTCGGGGAGGGGTTTTACATTAAGATTGATTTTGTTCGATTTTAAATCGAGTTCAAAATCTTGCGATTGCTGTCCGCTGAAACCCCAAAACGAGCGGCTAGATCTTTGTTGAGAAATAACGCGGCATAAAAAGCCTACTTCTAACGGCGAGATGGCCAATTCACCACTCTTTTGAGGGAATATAGCCGATTGCTTTATTTGGAACACCTGATAGCGTATCCCATTCACAGTCTCGGTACTGCGCTCTGCTTCTCCCGAAGGGTCGCCGAGGTCGTAAGCCCACACACTAGGCTGTGAGGGGCTATTGACATCGGTAATTTGAAATCCTCCATTGGCGGTTGGAGGTACATATAGTTTGTAAGTTACCACCACTTGTTCGCCAACATACGGGCTCGATTTAGAGACAGTGGCACGAAGAAGCACCTCTTTTTCGTTAAAATTGATGCCACTTTGCTGCTGCGAACTACGCTGTTGAGCACTTGCCTCCACTACCTTTACACGTAAAGCATTCGATTTCACCTGCTTCCCATTAACAGTAAATACTGCTGCGGGGATGGTGAAAGTACCCTTAGCTTTGGGTGCCAGG
The DNA here is from genome assembly GCA_964371885.1 of uncultured Lentimicrobiaceae bacterium. Lineage (GTDB taxonomy): Bacteria > Bacteroidota > Bacteroidia > Bacteroidales > WCHB1-69 > CAYJOY01. Next base: position 2,923 of record CAYJOY010000299.1, read on the forward strand.
GTATAGCTATAGGTATAGCTAGAGGTGCGAACAGTTTTGCCCCCACTCATTTGAATAGAGGTGGAACTTCCAGTACTCGGCCCATTCATCACTTTAAAATCGGGGAAACT
>CAYJOY010000300.1:0-3025 GCA_964371885.1 uncultured Lentimicrobiaceae bacterium
GGTTCGTTCCCAAGCTTGCTCCTGGTGAATTAGCGGTCCAAAGATAAGTAAAACGGTTAGCAATATCGGTAGGTGCTGCATAGATAACAATAGCTCCATCGTTGTTAGCATCTGTAGGTGCTGAAATCTGTTCTGAGGAAATATAAGGATTAGATGCTATCATTAATTGTGAATAATACGCGGCATTATTACCCGATGCTTCCGCAGACACCTTGTAGTAGTATACACCTGGTGCTTTATCTGTAGAAACTGGATAAGTATTTCCATTATCTCCTAATATCGGGGTAAACTCTGTTTGACCTTCAGCGCGTTCAAACCAGTACCATGTACCTTCTGCTAGTCCTGTTATAACGGTATGCGCTGCCCCTTCACAAGCGGTGTCGCTAGGTAACGATGCACGTACGGTATACTCTTGATTAACACCGTCGGCTCGTAATCGAACGGTAAACGGCTGCGTATAGTCAATATTTAATGCTCCTGAATAGCTCCAAATTTTACTGCTATCTGTAGTGGCAGGGGTTAAAATTTGAGAGAATGTGCCTTGCACTACTTCTGCTTTATGCACTGCCACATCAGTTGTTATATTAAAAGCATTGGGCGAAGTTGTAGAATTGATGGCAATGTCTAGAGTATAGCTGTCATGGTTAATATTAGTAGCAAACACTTCATCCATTTTAAAAGTAGAAAGGTAGAAAGGATAATAAGTGATGATGGCAAATGGTGAGAAATCATCTACTTTAAAGCGTAGGTTATTATAACTATCTCTCCAAAATTTGTCATCTTGCGTTTCTAAATCTGCAGCTGTAGCTACTGGTTCAAATACTACAGGATCGGTTGCATAGTCGAATGGGTCTACCATTTCGATGAAATTATGACCTCTTTCTCTAAAATGGAATATTCTCGCCTCTCCTAAAAGCAAAGTATCTGCATCTGTGCCATTACCTTCTAATACAGGGGCGCCATGTGTAATATAGATTGGGTCTCCTATCTCTGTTGTTAAACGAATATCGCCATCACTAGCATCCGAAAGAGCCATTCTACATTTATGACGTACAACTGCAAATTTTCGCGCATCTATATTATGTGGAGCGAAGTAAATATAACGAAGGTCGTTTTCTAGTCGACTAGCTAAAGCAACATCATTCTGATTACCAGGCTCAAGTGGTGTGTAATCCTCTTTTACTGTTAACCAATCTGAAATGGTGAGCTCAATTTCTGGCATCTTGCCAGTATGAGAATTAGCGGTGCCTGGCACCACGCGTATGCCCGATGTATACGTATTAACAAAAGTATTTAAGAGTGCCGAGTTCCAAACATTCACATCAGAAGGGATGGTAGCCACTGCTTCATCTCCTAGAGAATTTTCAGGGAAAGGTAATGGCTCTGTTCCTGTTTGCACTAAAGCCGTTTTTGTTTTTTCTTTCTCTAGCGGGCGCGTATATAAGAGTCCGTCTACAAAGTTAAGATTATAAAACTGTCGATCGGTTGGATGGAAAAAACTTACTGTTTCGGTTGAGACTGGGCGCAATATATAAACGCCCATAGGGTTGGTTTCTTCTCCTGGCCTCGCTTGGTACTGAGCAGGGTTATTAGGGGTAATAAAGCCATTAAGCGTCCCGTCGGCATTTTGATAAGGTACGGCATCTGTTAAACCTGCCGAAGATTCGTAAAGACCATAGAAGTGATAATTCATATTTAAGAACTCTCCCAAGTTACCGTCTCTTACGTAAGAGGTCTCTTTACCCTCTACTGGGTCATCACATGAAACATATTGTTTTCTATGATCCACAACTGTCCAGCATACTTTTGGTGATGATGCTGTAGCCTCGCTATCCGGGATTAAAATTTGGATGGGCGTATCATCACCGTATGTAACTGGTTTTCCTGACGTGATACCTGTATAAATATAAGGGAAGTCGGTATTAACAACTGGCGGTGTATTGACATGATAGTAATCGATCATAGAACGGACACCATGAAGGATAAACCCCGCTTGATTACTTAGAACCGAAACAGGTGTAATGAAAGAGGTAACTATTCTAGTTTCTGTACCTTTCACTGCCGTGCGCTGCACTTTGTAATAAAAGCCGAATTGTCCTACACTTTGAGGTACAATCTTGGCATGCGTACCCTCCCAAGTTACAGTAGCGGCCAAAGATCCATCTGGATTATAGTATGCACCACTTGGCACTATATTGCCAAGTACATCAGTAAATATCACCTCTGGCTCTGTACTCCATGTGTAGCCCTCTGGAAGATTAATGGTATTGGAGGTGAATGGGTCGTTTGCCCATATATTTAATATATTGTCGGCATTGGCTATGGCATTTTGAAATTCGTCTGCTTCCGTTTTTAACGAAAGTTCTGCGTATTCATCTTCAAAAATAAAATTTCCTAAAATAGAGCCATCCTCTTCAGCAGTACATTCGTAAGTAGTATTACTAGACACTAACAATCCGTAATCAGCTCTAGGATCTGTTTCACCACTTCCTACATAATTCAGTGTATACGAAACGCATGTATCTGTTTCTAACAGTGGAAAATCTGGATAAATAAGCGTTGTTTCACCCGCATTTGGGGTGTTATCGCTTATGGATACCCCTGCCGCCTCTAGTGCGTCTCTTGAGGCTGGGGTTAGTTGGAATTGAGGGGTAATTACTTCCGTAAGTGCCCCTGATATTTGATAAGTACCGAATGAGGCTAGGATATTGGTAAAAAAGCTCGCTAGCTGGGTATCGGTAGTGCTATTTACAATTGAGAAACCTTGTACATAACGAGGATAAGATATCCAATCAGTAGTGTTATCAATTTTATCTTCAACCGCATTATTTTCAGTAGTAGTTCCTGTAAATCTCTGAGGTTTTGTTCCATACAAACGTACAGCAACTGAATCTTGTTCGTCGCTTGTACTTACAAATAATGCTACATTATATAAGGCTACATCTGGATTTTGCGCTAACGCAATTTGGACATCTTGCGTTTCTTGATACGTTGTAACCGATGTTGATGATCCATGACTTCTAAC
>CAYJOY010000301.1:0-3024 GCA_964371885.1 uncultured Lentimicrobiaceae bacterium
AGTTTTTTTGGGAAAAGGGGAGGGTTTTAGGGAGGGGAAAAACGCTTTTTTGTTTACAAAAAAGGTTTTTCCCCTCCCTAATAAATCAAATTAAATCCTCATAAAAACTAACGTGCTTTGTTGCCTTTTTCGGCGTACATTTTTTCGTCGGCGATGGCGAGGAGGGCTTCTAGGTTATCGGCTTCGCTTGAGAGCACACAGCCGATACTTGCGGAGATGTTGATTTCAATGCTGTCGATAAGAAAAACAACTTCTGAGAGATGGATAAGTTTTTTCTTAATGATGTCGGTGAGGTCGTAATCGGCTACTTGGGGAGTGACGACGACGAATTCATCACCGCCGATTCTTGCAAGGATAGAATCGGCTTTTAGGTCGTTTCTTAGGCGTTCCACGTAGGCTTTTAGGAGTTTATCCCCTACTTTGTGACCGTAGGTGTCGTTTACGGGTTTGAATTTATTGAGATCGATAAAAAACAAGGCAAAGGGTATGTTTTTGGCGCCCTCATAAAACTTTTGCAGTTTAAGGCGACTGTCTGCCCCTGTGAGGGCGTCATAATTAAGTTTACGGGCGAGGGTTTCTTTGCTTTGTTCGATTTTTTGTAAGCAATAGTAAAGAATGAAGTTGAGAAATAAGAACATTAAAAACCAGAACATCACGTCAGAGGCGACAATATTGGTTTTATCTTTAACATAGAGTCCAAAGTTCCATGAGGAGGTAGCACCAAGGGATATGCTTCTTGAAATGGCTTCTTCTGCACTGTAGTCTTCGCTTTGCTTTGCAAGCACTTGTGAGGTATTCAGCTCAAAGGCATAGCCTTGGCGTTCCAAAACATCCAAGCCTGCATATTCATAGAGGTCTTCCGCATCCATGGCGACGGTTACAATCCCCCAAAAAGTGTCGCCTATATAGATTGGGTTGCGTATGACTATGCCGAGAGTATCTTCAAAAAGTACATAGGGTCCTGAAATGACGACTTCTTTTGTGTCTCGGGCTTTTTTGGAGTCGACGGCATCTTTTGCACTTTCAAAGACATTGTTTCCCACTACCCCTTCACTAAACTCGGGAGGATATAGATATTTGATGGTGCCGTCGGGGATATAGGCGACCGATGATGCTACCAAGCTTGTGGAGAGGATTTCGGCAAGTTTATAAAAATCGTCTTCTTTGATAACACCATTATTAATTCTGATAACTTCGCCGACGATTTCAGTGACCATTATTTCAGATTCGATGGCACGTTCTAATCGCTCGGCATGAGATACTAAGATTTCTTGCTCGTTGGCGAGAATTTCTTCATATCTGTTTTTTGCTACAAAGGTTACCCCGATTATATTTGTGATAATAAGAATCGCAAAAATAATTTTTGAAAGTTTCATGGCTCACGTCCTTTTTTTAGGAAAGATACTGAAGCAATTTACTGTGTGTTAACTTCCTCGTCACGCAGTACACGTCGCAAAATTTTTCCGACACTGCTTTTGGGGAGTTCTGTACGAAATTCAATAGCTTTCGGTACTTTATAGGGGGCAAGCTTTTCTTTGCAATAGGTAATAATTTCTTTGGTGCTGAGTTCTTCGCCTTCTTTGGGCACGATATAGGCCTTTAGCATTTCTCCTTTGGAACGATGGGGAATACTTAAGGATATAGCCTCTTGTACTTTTGGATGGCTATAAAGAACTTCATCAATTTCTGTAGGGAAGACGTTATAACCGGCGATGATGGCCATGTCTTTTTTTCTGTCCACCACAAAACAGTAACTATCATCGTCAAGGTAACCCAAGTCGCCTGTGTGTAACCAGCCGTTTCTAAGGACGTTTTCTGTTTCAATGGGTTGATTCCAGTAACCAAGCATTACTTGTGGCCCTTTGATGAGAATTTCGCCTACTTCATTGGCAGGAAGTTCGATAGTTGGGTCGTTGGCGTCGACAATCTTTAGTTGGGTGGCAGGCAGTACAACCCCAACAGAACCCGGTTTTTGCAGACCAAAAACAGGATTGGCCGCAACTACGGGGGAAGCTTCGGTAAGGCCAAAGCCTTCGGTGATGTTGGCTTTTGTCAGCTCTTGGAAGCGCTTCATGCTGGCGGTGGGGAAGGGGGCAGAACCTGAAATACAAAATTCGATACAGCTTAAGTCTACTTGGTTTATCTTTTTTTGTTGCAATAAAGATATATAAATGGAGGGAGCTCCGTTAAAAAAGGTTGGCTTATACTTTTTTATAACATGGAGCAGATCCGCAGGGACATAGCGTGGCACGGGCAACGTGCCGCTTCTAAAAGACGCCGGCAAAAGAATACAGCCCATTAATCCAAAAATATGGAAAAAGGGCATAAGTGAGAGAAACAGGTGTTGGTGATCGTAACGGTCGGTGTGCAAGATTGTTTTGAGTTGCTCAAGTTGTATGGTTAAGTTTGCATGGCTGAGCATGGCCGCCTTGGAAACACCTGTGGTTCCGCCGGTATATTGCAAAATAGCCACATGATCTTCGGGGCGTCCGCTTATGCTTTCGGAGTAACGGTTATTATGCTTTAACATTTTTTTCCATGATAAAATCGTGGGGCCATACTCGATGGTGGGAGCAGTTTTGCTTTTTATGGCTTTTAGGCGTTGCAGCATGTTAAGAGGAAAGGAAAGGCCTTGGGAAACCGTGGTTACAATATAGTGTTCAATATTGAATGCATGTTTAAGGTTTTGGATTTTTTCCCAGAAAAGATCCAAAGTAATGAGTATTTTGGGATTGGAATCATTAAAATGATGGGTTAATTCCTTTTCCATATACATAGGATTCGTCATAACCACGATAGCGCCTGCTTTAATGCATCCCCAAAAAGCAATCACCGTTTGCGGAATATTGGGGAGCATAATGGCAATTCTATCCCCTTTTTGTATTCCTAAATCTTTCAAGGACGCGGCAAATCGTTCCGCCAAAATGAGAAGATTATGGTAATCAAGACGATAGTTTTCAAAGGTGATAGCATTATTTTTACCGAAATTTTTAGCGGCAGAATCTAAGATTTCTTGTAAAAACA
>CAYJOY010000302.1:0-3020 GCA_964371885.1 uncultured Lentimicrobiaceae bacterium
AGATATTGAAATGACAAAAGAATTCGACGAAGCAACCCGTACGTTATCGGTTACGCTCGAAGGTAAAGCACTAATGGATGAGGTTAATGTTAATTTAATCATTACCCAAAGTAAAATTATTGCAAGTCAAACAGGTGGTGGTAGCAACTACATCCATAACAATATTATTCGCCACTTCGAAACAGGTTCTTGGGGAGAAACTGTTACTGTAACTGATGGAAGCTATTCTAAAAGTTATGAATTAACTATCCCAGAAGCTTACGGCGATTTTGATGTAGTTCTTGAAAATATGCACGTAGTTGCTTTCGTGGCAAATTATGATGCTTCTAATAGCGCTAATTGCGAAGTACACGACGCTGTAAAATTCCCTCTCCTTTCAAATGTAGTTGCTATAGAGGAATATGATGGCAATTTCAACATCTATCCAAACCCTGCAAATAACCAAATTACCATCTCGGCAGAACAAAATATTACCAATGTTACTGTAGTAAACACTATGGGACAAGTAATGTCTAACGAAAACGTAAATACCAATTTACATACTGTTAATGTTGCTAACTTAGCCAATGGTATCTATTTCGTAAGAGCTACTATCGACAATAAAGTGGTAACACAAAAAATAATTGTTCAATAATATATGAACATGTAACACATCCATTTTGGGAAGTGTACCAAAAAAAGGGCTGCTGATGCAGCCCTTTTTTTGTGAGAAGAAGTAAAGAAATGTAGAAAAAAAGGATATTAGGCCTAGCCTATTTTAATAAATTTCCTTTCTCGTTCCATAAGTATCTTCGAGTTTGCGACACAAGTACGCCACTTAAAAAGATAAGCGAAATAAGGTTAGGAATTGCCATGAGCGCATTGGTGCCATCGGCAATATTCCATATTAGATTAAGGTCGGCAATGGCACCTACAAAAACGAGCACTATCCAAAGACATCTATAATAAATAATCATTTTTTTACCTCCTAAATATTCCATTGCTTTTTCGGCGTAGTATCCCCAACCTAAAATTGTAGAAAATGCAAAGGTGATGATCCCTATTACTAAGATGTATGTCCCAACAACTGGTATTTGTGCAAAAGCGCTGTGAATGAGTTTTGTTCCATCGGTTGCGTTAATTTCGGGGTGGCTTATCATAATGCTCACCAATGTAAGCCCTGTAATGGCACATACCACAACGGTATCCCAGAAAGTACCCGATGAGGAGATGAGTGCTTGTCGAACGGGGTTGCTCGCCTTGGCAGCAGCAGCAACAATAGGGGCTGACCCTAGCCCGCTTTCGTTAGAAAATAGCCCACGTGCCACACCATAACGAATAGAGAGCAGTAACGCACCACCAATGCCACCGCCTGCCACCGCCTCTGTAGAAAAGGCAGAGGTGAGAATTAAAGAAAAAGTATCGCCCAAAAGGGTGAAATTTATGGCTAAAATATAAATACAACCCCCCACATAAAGGAGCGCCATTATCGGGACAAATAGTGAACAAAACTTTGCAGTACCCTTTATGCCGAATAAAATAAAAGGGGCTACTACTACTGCTAAAACAGAACCCGTGATATACGGAGAGATGCCGTTATACCAATTTCCCAATGCTCCATCTTGCGATAAAAGTGTGGCAATGGCATTCGATTGAATAGTGTTGCCAATTCCTAATGCTGCAATAATGGTAAAAATACAGAACAGAACAGCTAACCATTTCATTTTTAGCCCTTTTTCCAGAGCATACATAGGGCCACCCAACATGGTGCCATCGGATGTAGTTACTCTATACTTTACTGCTAATAGTGCTTCTCCATATTTGGTGGCAATACCCAGTAGTCCTGTTATCCAACACCAAAAAACGGCGCCAGGCCCGCCCAAAACAATGGCTGTGCTTACCCCTATTATGTTGCCTGTGCCCAAAGTGGCCGCCAACGATGTTGCCAACGAGGCAAAAGGGCTCACATCGCCTTTTGAGTTAGGGTCGGGGGTTACCGATAACTTGATAGCCTTGAAAATATAACGCTGCGGGAAGCGGAGCCTTATAGTTAAAAAAAGGTGGGTGCCTAATAGTAATATAATCATGGGGAACCCCCATATCCACGATACGGCTTGGGCAATGATTTCAGGGAAAGAAGATAGCAATATATTCATATAGCAATGTAAAATTTGTGAATAACAACTGGCAAAGATAATGAAAAATGAATTGACACCTGTTTCTTTCGAAAAAAAATTGTATCTTCGCGCCTCAAAAATCGGGGTGTGGCGCAGTTGGCTAGCGTACTTGCATGGGGTGCAAGTGGTCGGAAGTTCGAGTCTTCTCACCCCGACTTTTAGTAATAAAAAAGCCTTTCTATTAATGTTAGTAATGCCCTCATTGCCATTAAAATACCAAACACCAACTCTTATACTATTCTCTTTTATTACCCCTTTTCCTGATTGTAAACTTTTAAAGAAAAATAACTACTAGCCAAAAACTAGTAGCTGAAAGCCATTAAATAAATATGAAAAAAACGATCTTATTATCTTTCATTTTTGCCAATTCGGTAATGTTTATGAATGCACAAACTCCTATTATAATGAAACAAAAACCATCTATTTCCATTTCTGTAGAAAACAGATCTACAGAAAATCAGAAAAGTGATAACCCATTACTACAAGAATGGAACACCCCTTTTGGTACCCCTCCGTTCGAACAGTTTAAAGTAGAGCACTATTTACCAGCATTCCAAACAGCAATAGATCAAGCTCGCATGGAGATTAATACGCTTTCGCAAATAAAATCGAAGCCTACATTCGAGAATACAATACGTGCACTCGATAATGCTGGAATGACGTTTGCTCGCGTTTCAGCCGTATTCTTTAATCTTCTTTCGGCAAATACATCTCCCGAATTGCAAGAATTAGCAAAAACTATACAACCAATGGTTACAGCGTATTCTAACGATATTTATCTTAATAAACCTCTTTTTAAAAGAGTGCATATCGTTTATGAAGAGCGTGAAAAGCAAAATCTTCAAGGTGAAGAGTTCGAATTAT
>CAYJOY010000303.1:0-3007 GCA_964371885.1 uncultured Lentimicrobiaceae bacterium
CGCCTGGAGAAAGAATACCTAGAGCTTTTCGTGGGCAAACGCTACCTACAGACCAGCACCAAAACATTCTATGTGCTACCCAAGGCGGGCGAAACTCGCAGGGTTGCTTGTCGTTTTTCTGAGCAAGATGGATTGCGTGATGCCAGTGATTTGGCGGCCTCGCCTGTGAATCTGGAGTTTGTGAAAGAGGCCAGCTCGGGTGGTTCGCAAGGCTCTGGCCGAGCCTCTGGACGCACCATACCGATTTTGAACCCTTCGGTTGTGGATGTAAAATTGAGTTTCGGGAGCGAACAACTCACCACAAAGCGTATTCCGATCTACCAATTCTCAAGCATAACTGCTGCCCCAATAATCTAAGCCTTCGCTTGAACTAGGGCTGACAAACTAACAGATAAGGGGGATATCACTCGCGAGTGTTATCCCCTTATTTACATTAATATAGTATCGTTATTATAAAGTGCTGTGCGATTGGCATTAGCTTGACTGGCTTTGCGTTGACTATCGCTTCGGTAACTTTTGCTGTGGCAACCTGCAGTGCGGTAACTATCGTTGTGGCAACCTGCCGTGCGGTGATGAACGTTGTGGCAACCTGCAGTGCGGTAACTATCGTTGTGGCAACAAGAACGAAAATTACTTTTGCTCGAGCTCCAACAAGCGTTTTTTTAAATCCAAGCCACCCGCATACCCCACCAAAGATCCATCAGCACCCACAACCCTATGGCAAGGGACAATTATTGCAATGGGATTACGATTATTGGCCATCCCAACCGCTCGCGATGCCTTTGGATTACCAACCATCGTGGCAATCTCTTTATAGGATCTGCGCTCGCCAAAAGGTATCTCACAGAGTGCCTGCCACACACTTTTCTGGAAGACCGTACCCTGCAAATCCAGCGGTAGATCGAAGTTAGTTCTGCGTCCCGAAAAATATTCCATCACCTGCAGATGCGCCAGATCGCTGATGGGGCTAGCCTTGTCGGATCGGGGATTTTCGTTCTCGCCCACAAAATGCAGTAGGGTAATTTTCCCATCTCGATGACCGATCTGAATTTGGCCAAAAGGGATGCTATAAAGAGTGAGATGTCCGTAATTTTTGTGCATAACTTAAATTTTAATGATAAAGATACAACAAATTTACCTAAAAATGGGTATTCTCTCTGCAAATAATGTCGTACCTTTGTGAAAAATAAAAAAAAAACAATCGAGATATGAAATTATCAGAGGCAAAAAACGGAGAAAAAGTAACTATTCTATCCCTGAGCGGTACAAGTTCCTTGCAACACCGACTAACCGAGATGGGCTTTACGGCTGGTCGCGAGGTGACTGTAGTGAAGAACGCCCCATTGGCCGACCCAATCGAGTATAGTTTGATGGGCTACGAGATATCTTTGCGCCGAAGCGAGGCCCAAAGTATTCAAGTCACTCGCGAGCCATCCGAATTTCTAGTTGGGCAGACTAATATCGAAAACACGCCTGCCACTAACCCCCAGGAGCTCTCCAGGGTTGACGACACCCACATTGAACAGGAGATAACCGTCGGGCTGGTTGGCAACCCAAATAGCGGCAAGACCTCACTTTTCAACTTCCTCTCGGGGATGAATGAGCATGTGGGCAATTACTCGGGTGTGACGGTCGAAAGCAAACGTGCGAAGGTGAAATTCGAGGGCTACACCATTGTTTTTATCGACCTGCCAGGCACCTATTCGATAGCCGATTTTTCGCCCGAAGAGCGTGTTGTTACCGAGTTTGTCGAGAACGTAAAACCAGATTTGATTGTCAATGTGGTCGACTCGACAAACCTCGAACGCAACCTCTATCTCACCACCCAACTAATCGACATGGGCCAACATGTAATAGTTGCTCTGAACATGTGGGATGACTTCCTGAAGAGTGGCGATAAACTCGACCAGAAACGACTCTCCAAGCTACTGGGTATGCCCATTGTGAACGTGATTGCACGTCGAGGTCGAGGTGTGGCAGCACTGTTGGATATGATCGTACGCTCGTATAATTCGACCAGTGTTTTCGAAGAAAAACAGGTGAGATACAGCCCCGAGATCGAAGAATATATAGCCGCTGGGATCGAAAACCAAGAGACTCAAAATCGCTACAATGCGCTTTTGAGTGCCGAGAAAGACCAAAAACTCGATTCGACCCACCAAAAACTCTATGGCAACTCTGTTCGCACGGCCATCGCAACCTCTCGCTACGCTTTTGTGCATGGGGCGCTGAAGGAGAGCTATAGTCGCGCTCGCAAGAGCTTTATTACGCCCTCCTCGAAGATAGATAACGTACTGACTAACAAATATTTTGGTTTACCGATTTTTATCGCCGTGATGTGGTTTATGTTCTGGGCGACCTTTACTCTGGGGGCCTATCCGATGGACTGGATAGAGATGGGGGTGGGCTATATCCACGATTTTGCTAGTGGTCTGATACCTTCGGGTTGGATGCACGACATGGTGGTGGGGGGTGTGATTGATGGAGTGGGGAGTGTGATAATATTCCTGCCTAACATATTGATACTCTTTTTGTTTATCTCGTTGATGGAGGACACAGGGTATATGGCTCGAACGGCTTTTCTGACCGATAAGTTGATGCACTCGATCGGACTACACGGCAAGTCGTTTATTCCCCTGGTGATGGGTTTTGGTTGCAATGTCCCTGCGGTTATGGCAACGCGAACCATCGAAAACCGTGGTAACCGCCTACAGACCATGTTGATGGTGCCTTTTATGAGTTGTTCGGCTCGCCTGCCAGTGTATATATTGATTGTGGGGGCGTTTTTCGCAGGAAACGAAGCCAATATGCTCTTTTTCATATACTTAGCTGGGATAGTGCTTGGTATTTTGACCTCGGTTGCGCTGAAAAAACTGGCTTTCAAAAAGTCGGCAGCACACTTTGTGATGGAACTACCTCCATATCGTATTCCAACCATGAGAAGCACACTGAAAAACATGTGGAGCAAGGCCTCGCAGTATATCAAAAAAATGGGAGGTGTGATACT
>CAYJOY010000304.1:0-2999 GCA_964371885.1 uncultured Lentimicrobiaceae bacterium
TTATACCATTAGCATGCGCCATCGCTTTTATCTGCTCTTTATGGTACTTCCCTAACGGGAAAATAGTACGTGCTAAGAAATCTTGGGGCATTTTCCACAACACATACGACTGGTCTTTCCATTCATCTTCCCCCTTTTTTACTACATACCGTTCTTCTATTTTTTCGAGCCGAACGTAGTGCCCCGTGGCTAAAAACTCGCATCCGAGTTCATCGGCGAGTTGCAACAATGTTCCCCATTTAATGGCGGGGTTGCATACTACACACGGGTTGGGGGTTTTCCCCTCCATGTAGTTATCGATAAAATCTTGGACTACCACTTTGTCGAAACGTTCTTGCACATCTACTACATGATGTTCTATTTGCAGACGTTGCGCTAACTTCTGAGCATCTACTATAAAATCGTTTTCTGCGAATGTAGATTTTTTACCGCAGTGTGTTTTTTCGAAGCTCCACACCTTAAGGGTGGCTCCTATCACTTCGTAGCCTTGTTGTTGCAATAAGAATGCAGCTACCGAGCTATCTACACCGCCGCTCATGGCCAGTAAAACACGCGTTTTCATAGCGTTAGAGTTGTGTGTTCATCACAGCCACATCTTCTACCAGTTGTTGTTGATACTGCGCTAACTTGTCGGCTACTTCAGCATCGTGGCTTCCAATAATTCGGATGGCAAGCAACGCAGCATTTTTGGCTTGGTTAATGGCAACAGTGGCAACAGGGATCCCTGCTGGCATTTGTACTATAGAAAGCAACGAGTCTAAACCGTTGAGGGTGGAGGTTTTAATAGGCACACCCACCACTGGCAGGGTAGTTTTAGAGGCCACCATACCTGGCAAATGGGCAGCGCCACCAGCACCTGCTATTATTACCTCTATGCCACGTGCGCGCGCCTCCTCGGCGTAGGTAAACATAGCATCGGGCGTGCGGTGGGCACTCACCACCTTCGACTCGTAAGTTATTCCAAATTTCTCTAATAGTGGGCATGCCTCTTGCATTACCGACCAGTCGCTAATCGACCCCATAATAATTCCTACTTTTACCATTGCTCCTTCTTTTTTATTGTTATGCTGTTGTTATTTCTTTTTTCTCTTCTTCCGATGATGAGAGTTGACCTTTTGTTTCTGATATAGTGGTTAACTCCTCTCTTTCGGTAAGATCGTTATAGTCGAGACGCAACACGCGCGACCCTTCTACTGGATTTAATAAAATTTCCTCTGCCACCACATCCTCTACATGTTTTTGAATAGCACGTTTTAAAGGGCGTGCTCCATAATTGCTATCCCACCCTTTTTCAGCGAGGAACGCTTTCATAGCATCGGTTATTTCCATTTTTACCCCTAATAACTCTATGCGAAGCAGTAGTTTATTAAGTTCAATATCAATAATTTTAATAATCTCTTCTTGATTTAAACTATTAAAATAGATAATATCGTCGATGCGATTAATAAACTCGGGGGCAAAATTTTTCTTTAGGGCATTTTCTAATACTATTTGTTCGTTGCGTGCTTTATTAGCATCCGATGCCGTGGTAGCAAACCCGACCCCTGTTCCGAAGTCTTTCAACTCGCGCGAGCCAATATTAGAGGTCATGATGATGATAGTATTTTTAAAATCTACTTTTCGCCCTACCCCATCGGTAAGCTGCCCTTCATCAAAAACCTGTAGCAACACATTGTATACATCGTGGTGTGCTTTTTCTATTTCATCTAATAGCACTATTGAATAAGGTTTTCTTCTTACCTTTTCGGTAAGCTGCCCTCCCTCATCGTAGCCTACATATCCGGGAGGAGCTCCAATAAGGCGCGACACGGTATGTTTCTCCATATATTCGCTCATATCAATACGTATAATGGCATCGGTAGAGTCGAATAAATAATCGGCTAACACTTTGGCTAAATAGGTCTTACCCACACCTGTAGGTCCTAAAAATATAAAGTTACCAATAGGCTTATTCGGATCTTTTAGCCCAGCTCTATTCCTTCTTATTGCTTTTGCTATCTTTAGTATTGCTTCGTTTTGTCCTATCACTTTCCCTTCGAGCTCTGTTGACATTTGCATCAACTTTTCCCCTTCATTTTTCGCGATACGTTTTACAGGAATACCAGTCATGAGTGCAATTACTTCGGCAACATCATCTTCTGTTACTGTTTTCCAACCCGATTGCGGCATTGCTTCCCACACCTCTTGCTGATGTTCGAGTAGCGATTTCGTTGCCACTAGTTCATCTCTATATTGCGCTGCTTCTTTAAACTTCTGGTTATTTACCGCCTCTACTTTTTGTTTTTGGAGGTTATCCACCCGCGCTTCTAGGTCTAAAATCTCTTTGGGCACATCCATATTGAGTATATGTACGCGCGAGCCGGCTTCGTCCATTGCATCGATGGCTTTATCGGGCAAGCACCTGTCGGTAATATATCTTGAAGAGAGGAGCACACACGCTTCTAGTGCCTCTGTAGAAAACTGCACACGGTGGTGCGCTTCGTATTTTTCTTTTATATTCGATAAGATAACGAGGGTCTCTTCGGGGGTAGTGGGGTTCATTAATATTTTTTGGAACCTACGGTCGAGGGCGCCATCTTTTTCAATATGAACGCGATATTCATCGAGGGTGGTAGCTCCAATACATTGTATTTCGCCACGCGCTAAGGCCGGTTTAAACATGTTCGAGGCATCTAGGCTTCCGGTGGTGCTCCCCGCCCCTATCATGGTATGAATCTCATCAATAAATAGGATTACATTAGGATTTTTCTCGAGCTCTGCCACAATACTTTTCATCCGTTCTTCGAACTGACCGCGGTATTTGGTACCTGCCACTATTGCCCCAATATCTAAACTTATAATCCGTTTGTTGAGGAGTGTTCGCGACACTTTCTTCTGAACAATTCTGATGGCCAACCCTTCTGCAATGGCAGATTTACCCACGCCTGGCTCGCCTATTAAAATAGGATTATTTTTCTTTCTTCTACTTAATATTTGGGCATTGCTCTCTATCTCTTTTT
>CAYJOY010000305.1:0-1552 GCA_964371885.1 uncultured Lentimicrobiaceae bacterium
TAAAAAAGCTGTAAATTCTGAATTTCTTACTACCCCTATCTATCAACACCCACAAAAACAAAATATCTTACCAGGTTGCGTGGCTGACAATTCACTACTTAGCCAAATAATAGTAGATAAGTACCAACACCATCTTCCAGAAAATAGACAAAAAGATCGTTTCAAAGCTTTAGGAATAAACATTATCCCCTCCACTCTTAACCGATGGGTGCATAAATTGGCCGACAAACTCTACATTTTATATAAGTTGCAGATGGAGCAGTTTCTTAACAGCGATTATATACAGGTTGATGAAACCACGCTGCGAATTACCGACAAAGCAGGGAAGGCAAGAACAGGTTATCTTTGGTACGCATTAGATTATATAGGATTATTATACACCATTGAGGCCAATCTCAAGAAACGAAATGCTACCGTAGAAGAAATTCGCAAAGAGCGAAAGGAAAAATCGTACCCTATACTTAGGGCAATGGAGAGGTAGATGTTAGACACACACCAGAAACACACTCCAAAATCATTAATGGGGAAAGCCATTCACTATGCTTTTGGAATGTGGACACGCATTTCCAGATATTGTAAAGATGGCAGATATGACATTGACAACAATGCCATAGAACGTGCCATACGAGCAGTAACTCTCGGTAGAAAGAACTACCTTTTCTCCGCTAATAACAAAGGAGCAGAAGATAACGCTATCTTCTACACTTTTATCGCCACATGTAAGGAGTTGGGGATAGAACCCATTGATTGGTTCAACCACGTGTTTAGCAAAATTACCGACGATACCACCGAAGAAGAATTACGGGAACTGCTCCCACAGCATTGTCAGTTGCCAAGCAAGTCATAGCACACCGCCAGTTGCCCCAAAATCCGCAACTGGCTTTTTTGTATTTTGCAAGACGGCGAATTTGCAAGGGTTACCACGTATGGTATCGGGGTAAAATCTATCCAATAAATCGTTAAAAAATAGAAAGAACATTAACAAGACAACTATATTTTTGATTTGTTAAAAGCAAAAAAGTTGAAAAGTTGAAGATTTGTGTAACCTTCAACTTTTCAACTTTCAACCTTTAGGGGTTAATAGTTTAATTTACCATTTGCATCTCCCCATATATTGGGGTGTTGCTACCTGCTATTTTAATGTAAGCTCTAAACGTGGTAGTACCTGCTGGTACAGTAGCTGTGAACGCTCCTGTTGTTGCATTTGCCACTACAGTGGTGCCACCTAGATCAAAGCCTGCTTCTGTAATTTCATAGTCGCCGCCGAACGCTAAACCTGTTAAGGTAACGGTTCCGTTGGCATTTACTACTGCACTTACAGTGATAGCTTTTGCTTCCATCCCTTTCACACAACGGATGCTGAAAGCGGTTTCATTCAAAGTCATTTCATTAATTTCAAACTCGCCACAATAGCAGCTCAATTGTCCGTAAGTTACAGTATTGTTTACTATTGTCGACGACCAGAAATTAGCCGAGGTATACATTTTTTCGTAACGTTGTGTAGCGTCATTATAAAGTCCTGCAGGACGAGCATTAAAGCCTACGAGTTCTG
>CAYJOY010000305.1:1588-2991 GCA_964371885.1 uncultured Lentimicrobiaceae bacterium
TAAGTTCGTCTGCTGTAGGTAAGCGCCATCCATCTGGGCACACCCCTTGTGTTATTCCAGGAGCTAAAGGAGATGTTGCTGTTCCTACTGCCGATTGGAAGGTGTATAATCTGCCAAAATTAGCCATATTCTCTTCTACAGGAGGAGCTTGTGGATGATCGTAACCATTAGCAAATGGTATTGGGGTATTATCTGGATATTGTGTTCCTCTGAAGTTTTCGCGGAACCAGCATCTGTTGGCAATTAGTCCTATAGAATAAGTATCGTTACTGTTTACTGCGTCGGTAATGGTAGCAGGGCAATTCACCATAGTAAGGTCTACAGATTTAGAGTAAGTGTAGTTAAAGTAAGTTCCTGTAGCGGTAACCGTAAGAGGCTCTGAAACAGTTACGCCTACCACGCTATTGTCAATAATAGGAGTTATGGTAGTAGTAGGGTTAGCACTCCAGTTGTAGCTTTGTGCACCTGAGGCAGCCAATACTACCGATTCGCCTGCCGACACCTCTGTTGGGGTAAGGGCATTTAGGGCGAAATAGTAAGCGGTGGCCGTTTTATTTTGGGTAAAATTCCACGTGGTGGTTTCTGTAATTCTTTCACCATCAATAAACCAACCTACAAAATCGTAGCCTGGACGGTCTGGTGTAGGAAGCGTACCTATAGGGAGTAGGTAAGTTACCTCTTGATCTACTGGGTTCGCAGCATCGTTATAGTTGCTATTGAAAGAGAGGGTAAAGATAGCTTCTTCCCACTGGGTATATAAGGTTGCCTCTCCATCGCGTATCCATTCACCATATTCATTAGAGTAATCTGGAACATTAGGTAATAACACACCATTTTCGTCAAGAACGCGGATTCCTTCAGGAGCACCCCCAGGAGCAGTAGATCCTGTACTCTCAGTATAGTACCCTATAATACGATATGCTTCTTTTGTTGGGAGTGTAAAGATAGGGAGCACTTCATCGTAAGTAGCTGTAACAGATGCATCACCACCTGTACCTTCATTATCGATAAGTGTAATGGTGTAGCTTTCTGGGGTAAAGCCAGCCCAAAATTCTTTGTTGCCCGTTGAGCCGTTGGTAATCTCTATTTCTTCTGTTACATAATCAGCACCCGCATACCAAGTATTAAAGATATAACCCACTTTTGAGGCATCTTGAAGTAGTATAGTAGGGGAAAGGATGTTATAAGTTTCTGGGTTGCTAGCTGAGTTTATACCTCCATCTAAATGGTAGGTTATAGGATAATTTGTTATACTCCATTGCGCGGTAGCGTTTTGAGCCTCTGTGTAATTCCAAACTGTTTCTGTGGTAATTTCTGTTTCCCCTATAACCCATCCATCAAAAGTGTAGCCTGGGCGTACTGGAGTTGGGAGTGCGCCTATTGCAGCGTTGTAGGTTACTTCA
>CAYJOY010000306.1:0-2979 GCA_964371885.1 uncultured Lentimicrobiaceae bacterium
TTTTTTATTGCGTAATTTTGGTAGTAAAGCTGTTTAGCTTTAGAAAGACCAACTATCAAAAGTCAATAGTTAAATGAAAAATATTTTCTGAACAGTAGTTGAATTTTTATGCAACGCAAAAAGACCTGCATATGCAAGTTTTTTTGAAAGTATTTAGTTGATTTAGTTAGCCCAAAGGTTCTTGGATTTCATATGCAACATCATTTTTTAGGATGGTGTAAATGGTGTAACACAGTTTTCTTGCTACGGCACCAACAGCAACATTGTGATGTTTACCTTCCATACGTTTCTTTTGGTAGTAGGCTTTAAATACAGGATCTGCATTAGAAGCTACAAATGCAGCTCGAAATAAAGCTTTTCGCAAATAAGGTGAGCCACGTTTACTCATATGATTGTTGATACATTCGTATTCACCAGATTGTGATACAGAGGCATCAATGCCTGCATATGCAACAAGTTTTGACGCATTGCTAAATCGGTTGATATCACCTATTTCACCGAGAATGGTTGCGCCAATGACGTTACCGATACCAGGAATTGTGGTAATTGGAGTTTTGATTTTTTTAAGAAGTTCAGACATCTGAGATTCTACATCAGATACCTGTTTTTCAATAAAGTTGATTTGTTCGATTAGAAGTTTTAATTGAAAAGAGAAGCTATCAACACAAAAAGTAATACCAAAGGAAGTTTTTGCTAGAGAAGAAACATCTTTAAATTTCTTTGCAGCATATCCTTTGAGGGTGACTTGCGATAAAAGTTCTTCTAATTGTTCAGAAGTAACATCTTCATAGTCACTAGGTGAGTTTAATTGAAGTAATAGTTCTTTTGATGTTTTGCCAAAAACATTAGAAAATGCATGATGGTATTCAGGAAAAATCTGATCTAGAACACAAATGGTTTTTCTTTTGAGGTCGCCAATAGAGCCGACAAGATAATTTCTAAAACGTGATAGATTACGTAAAGACATTGTATCTTCGTCAGCTAAAGAAGTTTCAAGGAAATCTCCATAGCGAATAAAATCAGCAATAAGAACAGAATCAATAATATCTGTTTTACGCTTGCGTATTTCAGTACCTTTGCGCCAGCCATCGGTTTGAATTGGATTAATAACATGGACCACAAGATGATGCTCTATGAGAAAAGAATATAGGGAAAGCCAGTAATGTCCTGTAGCTTCCATTCCTATTTCAAGTTCACTCACATAAGGAGTTAATTTCTCCAAAAGAGAATTTGCACCATCAACAGTATTAGAGAAAGAATGTGCTTTAAAAATCACTTTTGCTTTTTCATCCATGAGAGATGCGACATGTGTATTTTTACCAATATCAATACCTAAATAAAACATAAAAGTCACCTACAATCAAAGTATTTTAGATAGTATCCACTGACTGGTAAACGTTACTGCCTTATTGTATATGCGAAGTACCCTGTTGGGTCAACATCCAACTTATTCGTAAACTTGTTTACCAGACAGAGGCATCACTCTTTCAAGTACGAGATCTAAGCCTCAAGGAGTGTTCGATGTCACTCTATCTAATAAAACAATTATACAGGATTATCCTGAATAATTATACAGTTAATAAAGGGTTATAGGTTACCTTTATCAACCTAAATATATTATATAAGGAGTTACTTAACATGAGCAAAAAAATCTTGATAAAAAACGGAGCTTTCCCTGATTTTATACATCGCACCTTTGTTCAAAAGGATATTCTTCTTGAAAACGGAAAAATCGTATCTGTTTCTGAAAATATTTCTGTATCCGATGCACAAATTATCGATGCCACTGACAAAATCGTATCCCCCGGTTTTGTTGACATCCATAGCTATCCTATTCGTACTTCGCTATGCACACAAGGTAAAAAAAGATCCTACTATTAGCCCTGTTTATGAACTGGACAAAGAACGAAAGCAGGTAGATTTTAGAAGTGTCCCTGCATTTGATCTTCGTGCAAAATTGATTTTCCTTGCTTTTGGTATTACTATCGGTATTATGGTATTCGGCGTTACGCAGTATGGTTGGTATTTCAACGAAATGGGTGGCCTTTTCCTAGGTTTGGCACTTGTTGTCACCTTTATTGCAGGTAAAAGTTTAAATTGGTTCGGAGAAAACTTTTATAAAGGTATTTCTGTTATAGCGCCAGGGGCTTTACTTGTTGGTTTTGCTAGAATGATTGTTGTTGTTTTAACAGAAGGACAGCTTATGGATTCCATCTTGTTTTACGCTTCCAGTGCCTTATCTGGCTTGTCCGCCACAGCTTCTGCCGCAGGAATGTTTGTATTCCAATCCTTTATGAATTTCCTCGTTCTTTCAGGCAGTGGCCAAGCAGCACTCACCATGCCAATTATGGCACCACTTGCGGACTTAGTAGGCGTTACAAGGCAAACAGCAGTACTTGCATATCAATTCGGAGATGGTATTTCCAACTTCTTTTCTCCAACTTCTGGGGTACTACTTGCTGTTTTAGCTGTAGCAAAGATTCCATGGGTGAAATGGGCAAAATGGGTATTGCCACTTATTGGTATTTTTTATGCTATCGGTATGCTATTTGTTATCGGCGCACAACTAATAAATTATCAATAATTTTTCAGTAAAGGGGCTGTCGTGAAACGAAAATTTCATACAATATACAGTGTTTGAATTTTGCTTTAAGCTACTATATGTTGTGATTTTTTTCTATTTCCCGACAGTCCCTTAGATCTCCTCTATATCCTAATTTGTGCTAAATCAATACTATTTCCATCTATTTCTTTATAAAAAACTTCATAAAGCAGCTACGCCAACGTTTTCAGAGCTTGTGGAGTACGCCATAGTAGAATAACAAAAGTCAAAACATAGCAGATTCCTTTCAAAAAATCAACTGTTGTTTCTATATCAAATCCGTGAACAATGTTCCCTTTCGTTTATCCTCTAACTCCCGATACAATTGCTTTGCATTCAAGTCTCGTTGAACCGCTGATGTTTTATAATCAGTGATT
>CAYJOY010000307.1:0-2978 GCA_964371885.1 uncultured Lentimicrobiaceae bacterium
ATTCGCATGCTGAGATTGCAGAAGTGTTGCAAATGAAAGAGGGAACTTCGCACTGGCACTTGAATTTTGCTCGCAAGAAATTGAAAGAATGGATAAAAGAAAATGATTGATAGAATGGATAATTTTGACCAGCTCCTTAAGAAAAAAGTAGAGAATAAGCAGTTTAAATATCGCTCGCATTTTTGGTTACAATATGCACATAAAGCAGGTTTTTCGGCAGCTATTTATACAAAATTTACCCTTTTTACCCTATTAGGTATAGCTACTGCGGGTGGTTTGGGATTTGCTGTTTATCAATATATAAATAAAGATGCGGCGGTGATTAATCAACCGCCACCGAAAATGACACCGTCTATCGTTGTTGATACTACTATATGTATAGTAGAAGAGACACCCACGACTGTTGATACCTTAACTGTTGATCCTAGGAAATCTAGCGAAAGACCAGCACCAATTGAAGATCCAATTGGTGAAAAAACGGAACCAACCATAGAACCGATCCCAGAACCCACAGAGGTGAAACCCGTAGAGGTGAAAAGGGATACTGTTCATGTTAAACCTGCGGTAAAACGTAAACGATATACTATTCGCCCTATTGAAATTAATCCAGATACCATTACCTCAAACGATTAGTATGAACTATTTTTTAGATATGGAAGAATGTTTTGCCCAGCAAGAAACGGCAAAATATCTCCTTTTGGCCGTATTATTGACGCTTCAGATAGTATTGAACTATATGATATTGAAACAGGGATAGAGGCTTATGAGGCTGGTATTTACACCGATACTTTTCAATATGACTTTTCTTCACCAGAAGCAATGGTAGCAAGCGTTTACCAAAGAGTAAAGCAACTGTTTAAAGATGAAAAGGTTGTGGCTCTATTAGGGGGCGAACACTCTGTTTCGGTGGGGGCAATACGTGCAGTGAGCGAGAAGTTTACAAATCTTTCAGTGTTACAAATAGATGCACATGCCGATTTAAGAGATGAGTACCATGGCTCGCCATTCAACCATGCATGTGTAATGCGTAGAGCGCAAGAAATAGCTAACGTTGTTCAAGTAGGGATACGTAGTGTGTGCGCCGAAGAAAAAGAGGCGATAGTGCCCGAAAATATGTTTTACGCATCCGACATAAGAAAAAACACCCAATGGATGAGTAGGGTAGTGGATCAATTGTCGGAAAATGTTTATTTAACTATTGACCTAGACGGCTTAGATCCGTCTATATTACCTGCAACAGGGACACCGCTCCCGGGTGGTTTGCAATGGTACGAGTTGCTAGATCTTATAGCCATGGTAATAGAACAAAAAAATGTGGTAGCTTTCGATGTTGTTGAACTTTGTCCGCAGCCTCATGATAAATCGTCGGATGTTCTAGCTGCTTTGTTGGTGTATAAAATTATCTCTATGTTAGAGAAAAAATCACGATCACTACATCTTTAGATAAGGATTTTATCGGTTACAGATGCAGCGATCGTTGTTGTTTTACTTCAAAGCTATAGGGGACATCTAATAATTCCCCATCTATTTTATAATAATCATTAATATGGACAGAAAATCTCTGTTTTACCCATTTTTGAGCGATATATTGGCATCTTTTCCCCATTTTTATCATCACATAGCACGCTATGCTCTTCAAAAAATGAGAAAAATCTACTCAATATCTCATCTCAAATCTGGGCAAAGCAATTTTTAGAAGTTCCCTATATTTTAGCTATATTTACTATAACTTTCACAGCTTTTTCCATCGATTCGAGGGTGATATACTCGTATTTCCCATGGAAGTTGTGCCCACCACTGAATATATTAGGACAAGGCAACCCTTTAAATGAGAGGTTGGCGCCGTCGGTGCCACCACGAATAGGGACGATAATAGGGGTTACCTCGGCTGCTAGCATCGCTTTTTCGGCTCTTTCTATTATATGGTATTGTGGTTCTACAATTTCGCGCATATTCCTATATTGATCAGTAATAGTAAGGGCAAAGCGCGTCGATTGATATTTTTTATTCAAAAAATCCACAATGTTTTCCATCATTATTTTCTTCTCTTCGAAAAGATTTTTGTCGTGGTCTCTAATAATATAGGAGAGCGAGGCATTTTCTACACACCCTTCCATTCCTACTAGTAAGAAGAACCCTTCGTAGTCGATAGTATTTTCTGGACGTTGGTGCACTGGAAGTAGCTGATGGAATTCCATCGCCAAAATTTGTGCATTCACCATTTTATCTTTTGCATATCCTGGATGAATATTGCGACCTTGAATGGTAACTTTGGCACCAGCAGCATTAAAGTTTTCGAATTGTAGTTCGCCAACCGTTCCCCCATCAATAGTGTAAGCGTAGTCGCAGCCAAATGCAGGCGTGTCGAAATGCATCACCCCTTTACCTATTTCCTCATCGGGCGTAAAAGCTACTTTTATAGTGCCGTGCTCAATTTCTGGATGCGCTATTAAATATTCAAGGGCACACATAATTTCTGCAATCCCAGCTTTGTCGTCAGCTCCTAATAATGTTTTACCGTCGGTAGTGAGGAGCGTTTCACCAATGCAATCTTGCAAGTCTGGAAATTCAGAAATTTTTAACCAAGTATCGGTTTCTTCGTCTAATAGCAGGTCGTTACCATCGTAGTTTTCAACCACCCGTGGAGTGGCTATTCCAGGCATGTCGGGTGCTGTGTCCATGTGAGCAATAAACCCAATAGTAGGGCACTCTTTCTCGGTGTTGCCTTTTAAACAAGCAGTTACATATCCGTATTCATCTTTTACAACCTCCGATAATCCTAATTTTTTAAGTTCCTCTACTAAAAAATCACCAAAAACTAATTGCTCATCTGTGCTAGGATAAGTTTCTGAAGCAGGGTTTGCCTTGGTGGGATATTGTAAGTATTGTGAAAATTTTGATAATAGATTGTCTTTCATATCGTATTTATTATTAATAATTTATAATTTAAAAATTGGATGTTTTGAATCATTGGCAAA
>CAYJOY010000308.1:0-243 GCA_964371885.1 uncultured Lentimicrobiaceae bacterium
TCCAACAGTTTTCTATGGTGAGTCGGTTTCTATTTTTATTTCGTGGTAACTTCTGCTTAAAAAAAAAACGACCCGCTAAAGCAAGTCGTTTTTTATATGAATAGATGTAAAACAGGATGTTATTTTGTTTCTCCTGTTTTTTTAGGTTTTCCAATAGAGCCTCTCATATCGGTATCGGCTTTAATGTTTTCTAATTTGTAATAATCCATTACCCCTAGGTTTCCGCCTCTAAAGGCATCGGCA
>CAYJOY010000308.1:253-1579 GCA_964371885.1 uncultured Lentimicrobiaceae bacterium
CGCGTGCTTCTTGAGCTAATGCTTTCATTTCTTGTTCACTAGCTACAGCCATAGCTCTACGTTCTTCGGCTTTTGCTTGCGCAATGTTTTTATCGGCATTGGCTTGGTCCATTTGTAATAATGCCCCAATGTTTTTACCCACGTCAACGTCGGCAATATCAATCGATAATATTTCGAAAGCGGTACCCGAGTCGAGTCCTTTCGAGAGTACTAGTTTAGAGATTGAATCTGGATTTTCGAGCACTACTTTGTGTGTTTGTGCCGACCCGATAGCCGAAACAATCCCTTCACCTACGCGTGCAACAATGGTCTCTTCGCCAGCACCACCCACTAACTGGCGGATGTTGGTACGTACGGTTACGCGAGCTTTGGCTACCAACTGGATTCCATCTTTAGCTACTGCAGCCACAGGAGGCGTGTCGATAACTTTAGGAATAACAGAGGTTTGAATAGCTTCTAGGACATTTCTCCCCGCTAAATCGATGGCTGTTGCTGCTTTAAAATCGAGGCTAATGTTAGCTTTGTCGGCAGAAATAAGGGCGTTAACCACAGGAATAACGCGACCCCCTGCTAAAAAGTGTGCCTCTAATTGGTCGCGGTTAAGAATAATACCCGCTTTGGTACCTGTAATAAGGGCATTTACAATAACGCCTGGAGGAACTTTTCTCCAACGCATTAAAATTAACTGAATGAGCGAAATTCTAACCCCGTTTAAAAGTGCATTGAACCACAATCCGAGTGGTACTAACCATAAGAATAAGACAAGCAATAAGATAACTCCTATAATGCTAAGAATAAATGCAATGTTTGGATCCATAATTGTTTTTTTAATTTTTTTTTGTTACTATTTATTTACTATTATTTTATTTTGTTCTATTTTAACAATGCTTACCTCGCTCCCTTCATCAATAAAATCCTGAATAGAAGTTACTTCTACAATAGTATTTCCAAATTTAGCCTTACCCATTGGAGCAAGTCGCGATAATGTTTTTCCCTTTTGTCCAACGGCTAACTCATTGGGATTTTCGTTCACCTTGCTATCAATAGTGGTACTAAGCATAAACGGTTTCCAAGTGCTTGTTTTAAGGAAGAGAAAGGTGAGCCCTATAAGGGCAATAACAATGATAATAAAGGTCGCAATTAACATAAGAGGGGTTTTATAACTTAGTTTTGATAAATTGGCTTAATTTCTTGATTGTCTTTCAGTTTGTTAACACCCTCTAATACAATGGTTTCTCCAGGGGCAATCCCGTCTGAAACAATGTAGTAGTTGTCGAAAGTTCCTAGAATAGTAATTTCTTTCGATTGCGTTTTGTTTTCGTTATT
>CAYJOY010000308.1:1589-2111 GCA_964371885.1 uncultured Lentimicrobiaceae bacterium
GTAGAGGCTTGAGGAATTAATATAGCATTTGGCACATTAATAGGAAGTACTACAACTGCACTTAATCCAGTAGCAAGTTTATTTTCATTATTGGGGAATATTGCTTTTAGGAGTACGGTTCCAGTGCTTGCGTTAATAATGCCGCTTGCTACTTCAATAGTTCCAGTTTCGCTATATTCGTAATCTCCGCTCAATTTTAGTTTTGCAGTGGGTAAATTTCCATCAGTATGAGGGGCCGAATCTTGGAAGAAAACACTTTCGCTAATAGAGAAGTAGGCAACCATATCGTCGGCAGCCGACATAGTAGTAAGCGGTTTTGTATTAGAGAGTTTTATAAGTGCCCCTTCGCGCACGTTTATTTGGCTAATTACACCAGAGGCAGGAGCCGTAATTTCAGTATAGCTTAAATTGATTTTGGCTTGCTCTAGCGACGCCACCGCTTGTTTATAACTCGCTTCTGCTGCCTCTAAGTTGCTTTCTGCTTTATCTAACTCATACTTACTTACAATGTTTTGGTTAACG
>CAYJOY010000308.1:2121-2952 GCA_964371885.1 uncultured Lentimicrobiaceae bacterium
TTAACGAGTGGCGTTACTTTTTCTACCTCTAACCGTGCATTCGCTTCTTGAGCTTTTGCAGCAAACACCTCCGCTTCGGCGGCGAGCACTTTCTGCGTAAAATCGTCTTGATTAATGAGGAATAACAGTTCCCCTTTTTTTACGTATGCCCCCTCGTTAACTACAATCTTATCTAAATATCCCTCTACTCGAGGGTAGATGTCTACAACTTGCGCACTTTGTAATGTGGAGGGAAACTCAAAATTCATCTCCCCATCTTGAAGTTCTATTTTGCTAACTTTGTATTCAGGAATTACGGTTGGAACCTCTTTTTGCCCACATGAAGCAACCGTAAAAGCAACGATAGTGAATATAATTACTTTTAAAGCGCTGGTGTTTTTGTTGGAATTCATTTTAATATAGTATTTTATGAAAAATTCGTGTTTTTTTTTTACTAATCGCAAATGTAAATATTTTTTTTGATATGTACGAGAAAAAAGAGTACTTTTGCGCCTAAAATTAAAAAGAGACTTCCAACACCATTAATTATGATGAGCCAAGATAAAAGATTAGTAGCATTTAAGCATTTGTTAGATATAATGGACGAGCTTCGGGCGAAGTGCCCGTGGGATAAAGAGCAGACTTTTGAGTCGTTACGTTATTTAACCATTGAGGAGACTTATGAGTTGTCGGATGCTATTATCGATAAGCAATACAGCGAGATAGGTAAGGAGCTAGGCGATTTGTTGCTTCATGTTGTTTTTTATGCAAAGATAGGGAAGGAGCAGAATTTGTTCGATATTGAATCGGTGATAGAGGGTATTTCGGAGAAGTTAAAGCGCAGGCATCCTC
>CAYJOY010000309.1:0-1149 GCA_964371885.1 uncultured Lentimicrobiaceae bacterium
TTTTTCTTTTTTGGTGCGGCAAAAATACAAAAAAAATATTACTAAATGTGTAGTTTTAGCAACCTTTTTACTAACGGACAATTCTTAATAAAATTATCAAAAAATCGAGCAATATAGAATAATTTTTACTTGCCTAATTCAACCTCGAGCTTCTAAAAATGAGTTTAACCTTCATCGGTCAGTAGCAAATAGGTGAAATAACTATATTGTAAGTGAATTTTTGCTTCTCTTTTAATCGTGAAATCTCCATCTAACGCCAACAGCAAGGTTGTAATCTTTTAAGGGGTAGTTTGGCGTGGTAATAGCGCTGTTTGTTTGTACTTGAGCGAGTAAGTTTCCACCTCTAAAGAAGATGTAAATTCTGCTTATTCGAAGCGATGCGTAGGCGTTAAAATAAAAGTAATTGCCTGTTAAATAGCTGTTTTGTAAATGAAAGGAGCGCACTTCAGGGGCGTACCCATAACCGTAATATGGGGTGTTGTACATTACATTTGCCCCTACTTGTATTTGTAGTTTTTTTCTAAAGATTTTAAATGTGTAATAGGCATCTAATTTTCCGCAGAATAAAGGTACAGAAATGGAGTCGTTGGTAGAATGTTGGAGGTTTGCATTGGCGGTAATGCCAAGTCCACGCCACCTAAAAGGGAGGTAAACAGAGGCCTGTGCTACGTGCGCATCGCTGCCCAATTGAGTAACTTGTAGTGCCTCATTTACTACAGTGTGTTGGTTGAGATAATAATAGTTAACGGCTATTTTGTATTGGCCATGCTTCCAAAATGCCCCTAAGTGAAGGGTGTTTTGTTTTGTGTAAGTGGTGTCCCAAGTAAATAATTGCGATTGAAAATGGGAGTAAAAATAATCGGGGCTCTCCTTGTAAAAATTGGCATTTACCCCTATAAAATGCTCTTTTTTCCTGTTTAAAGCCCATTCTCCTCTAATATGTGCAACGGCGTCGTGGTGCAAATAGTCGTGGAAAGCGTAAGAGATGTCGGCATAAATATCGAAAATAGAAAATAATCGAATAGAGGTTCTCCCAAATAGTGTAAACGAGTTTTGGTTGCGTCTAAAATTTTCATCCCTGTAAAAATCGTGGGTAATCCCCCCCGCTAAATATATAAAGTGTTTCTTATCGGTGGGTAATGTTTGGTT
>CAYJOY010000309.1:1159-2944 GCA_964371885.1 uncultured Lentimicrobiaceae bacterium
TAAGGAAAAGCAAGTCGGGTGCCGGGGTGAAGACCGAGTCGTTGTAGTTATTGTAAAAATTACGGAGTTGCTGGTACTGGAAATTGTGGGTGAACGACGAAACCGTGTTTCCTTTTTTATTCTTTAAGTTAACATATTGTTGAAGAAGAAAATCGTGGCTGTTCATTTTCGAAGCCCCGTACGGGGTCGCTACCTCGTACCCTTGGTTGCTTTCCGCATTTCTGCTCGCAAAATCGGCAACATCCACCAGCCCGCCGTTTTCCTGATTGTTGCTAGAGTTTATAATATACGATAAGCGAAATCCGTATGTAGAAGAGGGAATCTCGTAGCGAACAAGCGCGTCGCCGCTAATATTGCGAGTTGCCTGGTGCAGAAATGCGCCAACATTGTTATTGGCTAAAAGGTTTATTGAGGTGTTTACCTTTCCTATCTTTTGCGCAAATGCTAACTTAAATCGGTGCTCTTCGGGAATACCAAAGGTATAATCAATATCTGTATAGGTAGTGGCTAAATCGTAAATTTGTATCTGATCTTGCGTTTTAAAGTAAAGAGGGTAGGGGGGCGTATACATAAAATATGCCGAGTTGGGGTTGTACTCAAAAACCATGTTTTTGTGTGCCTGCCCGTTCAAACCTAGGGTCTGGTAAATGTTCTCAGGTAGAAAAGTAGGGTCGTAGTAAGGCACCGTAATTACAGTGGTGTCGATAGGCTGGAATTGTAAGTGGTTGAATTGTATAGGTGATAGATAAGAATATTGAACCGGCAAATAATCGGGCGACATCGCCATCGAGTCGAGCTGGCTCTTGGTAGGCTCTTCCTTTTCGGGCTCCTGCTCTTGCGCCAAAACAGAAAAACTGTGAAGCAAAAACAGAATTAATATAAGCGAAAAAATGTGTTTTTTAAAATTCATCTCCTTGTTCAAATGAGCTGGCAAAGATAAACGATTTTTTGCAAATGTTAACGACTATTTTTGCAAGGACAAAACGATGTGGTATAGATGCTGGTTTTAGGAAGTAATGCCTCCATCTTTTCCAACTCGTGGGGTTGTAGTGCCACCTGTCGTAAGTCGAGAATTAGGAGCGTGTTTTCTAATTGAGCCATAGAGATGGGTAAGGAGTAAAGCGGATTGTCCCACGCATCTATCATCCCCAACGAAGTGAGGTTCCCAAACGATTCAGGAAGATGTGAAATTTCGTTTCTATTTATATTTAATAGCGAAAGTTGCCCTAAGGTAGTAATGGCCTCTGGAAGCGCTGTGAGCCTATTGTTACTAATGTCTAATATGGCAAGCTCTTGTAATTGCCCTATCCTTTGGTTGATAACACGTAGCTTACAGCGTGAAAGAGATAGCTCCTTAAGTTGCGTGCACGCAAATACCGCCTCGGGAATAGAATCGCCTTTGTATCTTCCCGATAAATTGATGCGATACACCCTCTCTGGATTTTTTTGTATAGACTCTAAACAGGTGTATACAGGGTGTTGACTAAATGGGGAGTCATCTTTCACTTTCTTCTGCGCATGAGCGGGTAGCGAAATTGAAATGATAAGACTAAGATAAATGAAAATATTCCAAAATGACATCGCGATCTTTTTTTAATTGTGTAATGAGTGCTTCTTTGCTTTGAAAACAAATTTCCTCTCTAATCTTTTCTTCTATAGTGAAAGAAATCGTTCTGCCGTACACCTCTTCATTAAAATTAAAGAGATGAATCTCTATCGAAAGTGCAGATAGGTGAAGCGTGGGGCGTACTCCTATATATAACATCCCAAAATAGGTCTCCTCAT
>CAYJOY010000310.1:0-2927 GCA_964371885.1 uncultured Lentimicrobiaceae bacterium
AAAAAGAAAATATCACAACCAAAACGTTGCAAATTAATACAGAGAAATGGAAAGATGGAATGTATTTAATAAGATGTGTAAGTGGTGATGAGGTGAAAACTATCCGTATGATAAAAAATAAATAACCAATTAAAACGAAAATATAATGAAAAAGATAATAATATTAGGATTAATAATGATGCTTTGTATAGCATCGTGGTCTCAAATTATAGGAGGAGACGGTGAAAGAATAACTTTTAATGATAGTATATTCCGAGAAACAGCAAATTACAGAGGCGATTTGCATATTGAACAATATGTGCCTGTGGAGCAAACTCGTCGAATTTACTTTATTCATGGTTTAGGAGCCGATGCCTCTTCGTGGACAACCGTTAGTGATGCTTGTTGGGACCCAGGGTTGAATATTGCAGGTTTTCCCGCAAGAGATTGCGAAGTGAGTAGGGTAGAGTATAGTTCGAGTACCAACGGATCATTGTCAACAGCTAGCTATGATGTAGCAACACAAATTAGGAATCAGGCACTTAATGATATTCACTTATACGACCTCGATCCAAATAAAGCGTTTATAATTGCGCATAGCCAAGGAGGATTAGTAGCTCGTACAATGGTTCATCACGATATACAGGAGCATGCCAATCTCCCCTATTTTGGAAAAGGCTACGGAGGTATTGTTACGGTAGCAGCACCACTAAATGGGGCAGAGATTTTGAATAATAGAGACGATATTTTGCGCCTTGCTGAAGATGCGTGTAACAACTTGTCGGCAGGACCACAAGCGCAGAATATATTGATAAGAACAATTGTAAACCTTTTTGCAAAGGATATTGTAAATCAAGCCTGTGATCTCGTTTCGAATACTGTAATGCCCATGTTTTTTGACGACTATTTCGAATCTATAACCGACGATTATAAGGTGGGTGCGTCCTGGTTGGAGCGACTAGAAAGTGATCGAGAACTAAACGAGTATAGGGTTATCCCCAAGGTAGCCTTCTACGCCGTGGAACCTACCGACAATATTTTCTGGAGAACTGCCAATTGGTTTACTGCCGATCCCAACGAAAGTGCCCCGTTTGGTGCGAACGACGACAAAGCGCTCATTACGAACTTAGCCAATCCTATGTATTCATATTACAATTCGAAGGTTATCGCGTATAATAATATAATACGCGATTGTGATATTTCATTAGCAGCAACAGGGTGGATGCTATTTACGATCCCTATTATACTAGGTGTTCAGGCAGATGCCATTAAGAAAAGAAATGCCTGGGCACAAGGGACGCACTGGTTAAGAAATGTGAATAATAGATGGCTCTCAATAATAGGAGGACTTGATATTAGACAAGTAAATGGGCAGTTTGTAACAACGCACTATGAAAATGATGGCGTTGTAGTTGCTAATAGTGCAATGAGACTCCCCTTGAGTTGCAACCATCCTGTTCGAATTTATCCCAATGAAGGGGTGTCGGGTGCTTCATTTAGTGGGTCATCGCACATGCAGGTAAGAAATGATTCAGGATTAAAACATGCCATGCGAAGATTGTGCGAAGGAGAATTCGGCATTTTCTTCGCCACTAATGCCAGATAATTATGATGCGTGTTCTCATTTTATTGCTGTTGGCTAATAGTGCATGGGCCACTTCTCCTCTAAAAGAAGAGAATAAAACGTTGTCGCTCGTTTGGAGTGCCCCTTTTTTCCTAGATACCGCAGGAACAGAGTTTCTAATACCCACCATAGTTGGTAATAATGTGATCTTTTGTTCCCGGTTCGAACCGTCGAAAGGTGTTCCAGGAGTAGTGTTATATGAACAAAAAGAAGGAAAAGAGTTGTGGAGATGGCAGAAAAATATAACTACTAACTCGTTGTTTAACATCGATTACATTAGCGATTATATAGTGTGTGAGAAAAATATGACACTATATGTTACTAATGATAGAGTACTTTATGCGCTAGATATATTATCTCCTAATAAAATAGAAAAATATCACTACCCAGATTCGCTACACGGAGGAATCCGACTGGGACTAATAGATGATAAGGTGCTACATTATTCGTTAGATGGTACATTGGCCAAAAAACAAGGTACTATATCGATTTATCAACCCTTACCAACAAGTATCTCACTTCCATTGATTTCTATGAACGCTTTTAATGGCTATGAGTTTACTTTTGGAACACCTACTTCAACAACCGACGCGAAGGGTGATACGTTACTCCTTTTCTTGACGAGAGCTTGGAATTTTAATGAATCAAAGCCAAGAGTAGGGTTATATGCGTATGATATAGCAAAACAGAAAATGAAATGGGAACACCCATTTTTTGACGAAATTAGAGATGGAACTACAGTGAAACCAGTTGTTTGCAAAAACGAAATAGCGGTTTTTCAACTCAATGGAAAGATAGTAGCTATAGATATTGAGAATGGTACGCAACGCTGGGAATATATGGCTAATTCATCATCAACGATGACGCAAGTAGTCATACATGGGGATACCCTATTCTTTAGGTGCGACCAAGGTTATGTGTCAGCAATAGAACCTATTAGTGGGGAGCTATTGTGGAAAACCGAACAAAGGTACCCGCCTGCTACCTTGTGTAATATTGAATACTACAACAATATGCTTTATTTTACAGGGTATGCAAAAAATGGAATCAAACTCTATGCTTTGTCGGCAAAACGAGGCGACTATCAGTGGTCTTCCTATGGGCATACTGGTCGCATAAATGGTGGAATAGTAGTTAATCCAAAAACAGGGCACCTATTTTGCTCAAGTAACACTACTGTAATGTGTATTGATTTGAAAGAGGAGTAGTCTCATAATACGCTACACTCACTGCGAAAGTTAAAGGGGACTTCTAAAAATTGCTTTGCGCATATTTGAGATGAGATATTGAGTAGATTTTTCTCATTTTTTGAAGAGCATAGCCT
>CAYJOY010000311.1:0-2886 GCA_964371885.1 uncultured Lentimicrobiaceae bacterium
AAGCCGACTATATAGGTGTAAAAGTAGAAGGCCCTTACAAACCTGAATACTACAAATACTAATGACTATTCAGCTTTTTGTTGAAGATTGTATTCTCCAAATATACAGAGAAGACTATATGGCAGCAGCACAGCACTACATCTTTGAAAGAGATGCTGTGCCGCTGTTGTTTCAAACTTTAACATTAGCTATTGAAATACAGGCCAATCCCACTAAAGAAAAAGGGAAAAACTATTTATCTTCTCTCTCAAAGCCTAACTTAGAACGGGTGGTTTTCCGTTCGGCATACATCTTCGAGGTGCTATATCAACAGGAATCATCGATCATAAAAAATGAGAATTTCAACTTTTTATCTCTCTTCTTTCAAATTAAAAGCAAGAGTGCACAACGCATTTTCTTGAAGGCATTGGCAACCGCATTAGAAAACGACGACATTAAAATTACCAACGAGGAGGCTGAACAATTGGTAGAAACCATTACTGCGTGGGCCATTGATCCGAAAACAAAAGTAGCGATACAGGCATACGCATTCGATTGTTTGCACCAATTGCGCTACCGGTCGGCAGAGGCTCCTGTTATGATAGAGCACCTTGTTGAGATTTTTAAACAAATAGATATGCCAGCTACGCGGAGCAAACTCCGAAAATGGGGATACAGCAACTAAGAGTTGAACCATTTTAATGAATGTGCAGCTTTCCTAGCATTTATCATCATATATAAACAAGAAACAACAAACAGTTCGCATCACAATGAAAAAAATTCAAATGCAATTATTTACCATCGGGGCACTCTTTTTTGTGTTCGGATTCATCACATGGCTCAATAGTATTTTGATGCCTTTTTTAAAAACGGTATGTAACCTTACCGATTTTCAAGCTTCGTTTGTACCGTTTGCCTATTACATATCGTATGCTGCCATGGCTATTCCATCATCTATCATCCTGAAAAAGACAGGCTTCGTGAAAGGGATGTCGTTAGGATTAATCACCATGGCTATAGGTTCGTTACTGTTTGTGCCCGCTGCCATGACGCAACACTACCTCCTATTTCTAATAGGGCTGTTTATACAAGGGGCGGGGTTAACGCTACTGCAAACTGCCTCTAACCCGTATGTTACCATTTTAGGACCTATTGAATCGGCGGCACAACGCATTAGCATAATGGGAGTTTGCAACAAAATAGCAGCTATTTTGGGGGTAACGCTCTTATTTATGGCATTATTTGGAGGGATGAGCGAACTTAACAACACGTTAGCCTCGGCAACAAGTATTGCTGAAAAAGAGGCCATTACACAAAGCATTGCGCAACGAATTATTCCTCCATACCTATTTATTGCTGCAGCACTTATTGGGTTGGTATTCTTTATTCAACTTTCTAAACTACCTGAAATACAAGAAGAAAAAAGCAACGAAGAGAACAATACGCAACAATCTATTTTCTCCTATCCCTATTTATGGTTCGGGGTGGCAGCCATTTTTCTATACGTGGGAGCCGAAGTAATTTCTATTGATTACCTAATGACTTATGGCGACTATTTAGGGGTAGCTAAAGAGACCTCTCGCAACTTTATTGTTTTTGCGCTATTAGCACTTGTTGCTGGTTACTTTGTAGGAATTGCATTAGTCCCAAAAGTCATTTCGCAGCGCATTGCCTTATGTTGTAGTACTATTCTAGCTTTGGCGCTTGTGCTTGTGGCTACTAATACCTCTGGCTTAATTTCTGTATACACCATTATTGGCTTAAGTTTCGCCAACGCCATGATGTGGCCAGCTATTTGGCCACTCTCTATTCATAACCTAAAACGCCATACTAAATTAGGATCTGCTTTCTTAATTATGGCCATTGGCGGTGGAGCAATATTGCCTCTCGCATTCGGAGAACTGTCTGATAATTACAACATCCAAACAGCCTACTGGATATTAATCCCATGCTATGCTTACATCTTGATGTTTGCCTGCTGGCTATCGAAAATAAAATAGAGAATCGATACATTTAACCTTTTAATATCAAATTCAATGCAATCAATCTCAACCCCAAGAAAAAACATTTTCAATAAAGAGACATTGAAAGAGTATGCACTTATTGTTATAGGTACTTTTATCATGGCGGTGGGCATTGTGGTATTTATTTCCCCATTAAAATTGATCCCAGGCGGTGTTTATGGTATAGCTATTATTCTGCACCATCTCTTCAATTTTCCCATCTCTTTATCGGGAATTTGCTTGGAGGCCCCTCTCCTACTCGTGGGCATTATATTCTTGGGTGGGCACTTCGGGCTCAAAACCATAGTGGGCATACTCTCGTTGGCAGCTTCTATCTTCGCTCTTGAAACATTTTACGGTTACGACCCTCTTATTGCAATAGCTAGCGACCCTACCGTTGCCGATTCGAGCGCTTACATGGTACTCTCGCTCTTTGGCGCCGTTGCTATGGGGCTAGGATTGGGGCTCGTGTTTAAAGCCCGTGCCACATCTGGAGGAACTGATATTGTAGCTATGATTCTGGCTAAATATCTAAAACACATACCTATGGGAACACTTATTATAATTGTAGATTCAATAGTAGTGCTCGCCGGATTTATCGTTTTTGATGATTGGTCTGTGCCGTTATACTCCTTCGTTGTGATTTATGTAATAGGGATAACGTTAGATATGGTATTGTCGGGATTCTCGAAAAGGAAAGCACTACTCATCGTATCTAAAGAGCACGAAGCCATTAGAAAAATTATACTAGAAAAGATGGATCGTGGTGGCACGCTCCTCAACGGTGCGGGAATGTATCAAAAGAACGATGCAACTGTAATCTACACCACCATTTCAAGTAAAGAATTGCCCGCGTTGCTACACGATATACAAAACATCGACGAAAAAGCATTCATATCTATAC
>CAYJOY010000312.1:0-2873 GCA_964371885.1 uncultured Lentimicrobiaceae bacterium
TTCCACATCGTATATTATCTAATATCACTTGCTATTCTCTAGCATGAATGATGTATTCTTCTATCGAATTAAATTTTAGTGTTGAGTTCATTTTTATAAGTTTGTGCTGCAAGTTCTTTCTTTATCAACTCTTTCAACTCTTTTTCGGGGAGTTGGAGCTGATATTCGGCTACTCCAATAGGTTTATTGATGCCATGTAGTGCTATTTCTACATCAACGTGATCTTTGTTGGCACATAGAATAATGCCAATAGAGTTGTTTTCGTCTTCGGTTTTCTCTTGCCGATCGAGTATGTTCAGGTATGCATTCATCTTGCCGGCGTATTCGGGTTTAAACTCCCCCATTTTAAGATCTATAGCTACAAGTGAACGGAGGTGCCGATTAAAAAATAGGAGATCTATGAAATACTCTTTTTGGTTATATTCCAAACGGTATTGGTTACCAATATACGAAAACCCCTTGCCCAATTCGAGTATAAAGTGCTTGATTTTTTCCACTAATTTCTTTTCAAAATTGAGTTCGTGTATTTTTTCAGCGACTCCCAAGAATCCAAGATTATATTTACTCTTAATCATTTCATTAGCTTGAGCTGCAAGATTTTCTGGGAGTGCCGCTTCAAAATTGTGAGATTTGGGTAACTGCTTTGCTACAGAATAATCATCAGCTTTGATATAGTTGAGCAGCATATCTCTTGTTAGTGATAATTTAATACACTTTTGGGCATAGTGCAATGCCTCGTTGTTGTCCTTTGTTTTATTCATTATCAACAGGTTCTGTCCCCAACCCAATTCTGCTACGCTGCGTAGCAGTTTTTGTTCTGCATCTTTATAACGTTCATAAAACATCCTCATATTCCACAAATTACGAGGCGACAAACCCATATCTGGAAATTCTGTTTTTAGGTCTATTGATAGTCGTTCAACAACTCCTTTGCCATATCCCTCAATGAGTTTTGTTGTAGAGATATGCTCGCCTATCTTCCAATACATCTCAATCATACCACTGTTAATTTTGCGAGCCACACTGTTTCGTGAGCTAACTATTTGGTTGCTAATATAAGCAAGTGCATCTGTATATTTGTTGTCAAGTTCCATAGCTTATTCCTGTGTTTTAATCAAATCAATAATCAGCATATTTAATATCTCCCCCTTATCGTCTCCCCTGTACCATCCGCCAGATGCGCCGCCCAATTACCTGCCGCTCTTTCCTTGCTGGTGTTGGCGTAGCAGTATTCGCATTGGTGGGGGCAAGTGTTGTATTCGCCTATGTCTTTGCTGATGATGCAGCCGCAGAATTGGCGTTGTCCTTTGTCTTTTTTGTTCCTTTTTTTAATAGCATACTGGTTGGGAGTAATCATGAGCGCGGCATCGGGGATAGTCGTACTGCCAAACAGGTCGTTTTGTTGGGCTACTATCTCTACCCCCAGAAACTTCATTAGCTCCGCATCGTGGTGCGCCAGCTTTATCATTAGGTCGTCGTCAATACATTTATTATGGGTAATGCCAAACTGGGTCATATCTATAGCTTCGCCGCAAGTGGCTAGTTGATAGTTCCATTTTTGGTTTAAGTCCGAAAGTTTTTGTGCAAATTGGATCATGGAGGCCTCATCCCAATCGATGTAGTGGATGTTGTTTTTGCGTAGGTTGTTGGCCACTTTTTTGTACGAGTTAATATCGGCATAGCTAAACACCAATTTTTCGGTGTACCCTTTTAGCTGGTCACCAATGTATTCCACTTTCTTCAACAAATCATCTATCGTAATAGTATCGGTAAGAATCATGGGGTCGAAGCGCCAAATGACGCTCCCTTTTCCAAGTGTATCTACCAATTTTTTGAAGGTTGCAATTCGCTCCTCTACCGATGGGACACCATTTTCTAACCCATCTTTCACATAGTCGTTTAAAGTGTATTGGATGTAGCAATGGATGCCCCGTTTTTTTAATGTGTCGAGATGAGGCAATAGTGGCTTCGGATTTTTGCTCCAAAAGACAATAAAGCGGGTTTGTGCGTATGAAACGTAGCTTTGCACTTGGTTAAAAGGGTTGGTCCAAGCGGAATAGCCCACCGCTAATCGGTGGAAAAACCAATCGGCATAAAATGCAGGAATATCGGTGCTTCGGCTCGCTGAAATGATAGTGGGGGCAATGGCATCAACGGTTTCCCCATTAGTGAGTGTCGTCTTCATCTTTTTCCAGGCCATAGTTAGTGAAAATATGTACGTTAATAGTATGGTTTAATTCTTTTTAACGATGAGGGAAGCGGAAATATTTTAGTGTTTGGAAATTAATAATCCCTCCTATACAAGTGTCACTGTAGGAGGCGTCATCCTTATATATTAGTAATAATTCGGATGCAATCTGCGTCTAAATTCAGAAAAATTAAAAAATATTTCTATTTAAATCATTTATAACAAACAATAGTAACCTTTAGGTAACTTATCCACAATTTTGTAACCTCTTGTTTTATAATTATATTCGTATTGTTTTTGCCGCCAAATTAAAAACAAAAATTATCATAAAAAATTAAGTATGAAAAAATTATTTTTAACATTAGTTGCTGCTGCAATGCTCATGGTAACCGCGCAAGCGCAAGAGGTAAAAGGGAACGTTAAAACTTTCAATTTTAAAAATTTTGAGGTACATGTGTACACTTCCACTGAAGCGATGGCCGATGTTACGATTCTAGTAGAAGGGAAAAAGGGATTAGTAGTGGTAGAACAGCAATCGTTTTATAACAGCATTAAAGATTTTGACCTTTACGCCAAAAGTTTAGGAAAACCAGTTGAGAAAATAGTGGCAACAAAGTGTTTTACACCCATTTTGCTCCTGCACAAGCGCACCCATCTCCTATGCAAATTACCAGCAAAGCAGCTA
>CAYJOY010000313.1:0-2834 GCA_964371885.1 uncultured Lentimicrobiaceae bacterium
TATTTTCTCTTTCTTATCTTCCCATACCATAATATACCACACCACCTTCTCTCATCTCTTCTCTATTATATATGTTACGGCCATCGAACAGTACTGGTTTATTCATTAGTTCATTTAATTTTTCGGGTTTAATGGTTTTAAACTCGCCCCATTCTGTTACCAACACTACAGCATCTGCGTTTAGCATAGCTTCTTCAGCACTTTGGCAAAGGGTAATTTTATCTTGCATTACCCTTTTAGTTTCTTCCATGGCTTCGGGGTCGTATGCGTATATTTTCGCCCCTTTTTCCAATAACATGGTAATAGTTACTAGCGCTGGAGCTTCACGCATATCGTCGGTATTGGGTTTAAACGCCAATCCTAAAATGGCTATTTTTTTATCGGCTAACGCGCCGTTAAAGTGGTCGTCTATTTTATAGAATAGTTTCTCTTTTTGATTTTCGTTCACACATTCTACTGCCTTCAGCAGGTCTAACGAGTAGCCCAACGAATCGGCGGTTTTAATGAGAGCTTTCACATCTTTAGGGAAGCACGAGCCGCCGTAGCCAGCACCAGCATATAGGAATTTTTTTCCTATTCTCGAATCGCTGCCTATCCCCTCTCTCACTTTGTGAATATCGGCACCTACCCTTTCGCATAGGTTTGCCATTTCGTTCATAAAGCTTATCCGAGTGGCTAGCATAGAGTTAGCTGCATATTTTATCATTTCAGCAGAGGCGATATCGGTATAAATAATAGGATGTCCATTAAGCACAAATGGCTGGTATAACTTATCGAATATATTCCTTGCCTCTTCCGACTCAACCCCTACTACTATTCTATCGGGGCGCATAAAATCGCTAATAGCATCGCCTTCTTTTAAAAATTCGGGATTAGAAGCTACGTCAAATGGGATGTTAACGCCACGTAATACGAGCTGTTTTTTTATTTCTTCTTTAACCAGTTTGGCGGTACCTACAGGAACAGTGCTTTTGGTAATGAGTAGAATATACTTATTCATGTGCTGCCCAACAGTTTTAGCCACCTCCAAAACATATTGCAAATCGGCGCTCCCATCTTCGTCGGGAGGGGTACCTACTGCCGAAAAAATTACATCAACGTCGTTTACTACAGTGGCTAAATCGGTGGTGAAATATAGTCTTTTCTTTTCTATATTTCTGGTTAGAAGGGTCTCTAAACCTGGTTCAAAGATTGGCGATGTTCCATTTCTTAACTTCTCAATTTTCTTTTGGTCTACGTCTACACACACAGTTTCAAAACCCACTTCCGAAAAACATACGCCAGTTACTAAACCAACATAACCTGAACCTACAATTCCTATTTTCATAATTTTTTAAATTTGGGCTTTTAGTTTATAGGTTTTTTCCCCATGGCTAAAAGCAGTTTATTTTTTTTTATTTTTCTCTATATTTGAAGTATAACATTAGATCGAACGAAATAATACAGAGGTTAAAAACGTACAAGAAGAGAACAGCGTCTAGCGAAAAGAACACTTTATGGAGTATCCCACAAACGTATCCTAGCATTACCGTTATAATAAAGGTAGCGCTTTTTCCTGTTACTTTTTTCGTTTTTAACGTTTTCGCGATAGAAAATGGCCAGCTTATTGCGAAGCAGAGTAACATAGCTGCTTCGAATAAGCTTAAATCGAGGGTATTCATTATTTTTCTATTCTAATACGGGCGTCAACGGCGGTTAATGTGGTTGATGTTCCCAACAATGGATTGAGGTCCATTTCTGCAATTTCTGGAGCTGCCATAACTAATGCCGACACGCGCGCTACCGTTTCTGCTAGAATATCGATGTTTACAGCCTCTTGTCCGCGCACACCTTCTAAAATTTTATATCCTCTTAATTTTTCAATGAGCACTTTAGCTTCATTTTTGTTAACGGGTGCTAATGCTGCTTTCACATCTTTTAGCACTTCTATAAAGATGCCGCCTAGCCCAAATAGCACTTGGTGTCCGAATTGTGCCTCTTTCGATGCACCAATAAATACTTCGGTACCGTAATACATAGGGCATATTTCAACGGCGTATGTTTCTGGAATTTTTATCAATCTTTCGAACTCTCTTGCCACAGTCTCTTCATCTTTCACATTAAGCACTACGCCACCAACATCCGATTTATGAACAGGCCCTACTACTTTCATTACCAGCGGGTACGACATGCTTCTAGCCCCTGCAATAGCTGCTTCTAGTGTATCTACTTCTATCTCTTGTTTACGGGCAATACCAGCAGCATCTAGCATAGTTCTAATCCCTTCTAGGTTTAAATATCCATCTTCCGAGTTTTCAACTACATTTCTAATGGCTTGTATATCTACTTTTGGTAATTCGGGATTTACAGGTTGTGGGGCTGGGGTATTCATTACTTTTGCCAATGCACTTCCGAACACACACTCTTCAGGGAAGTTAACGCGCCCTTTTACATTAATAAAATGTTCAATCTCTTCTTTTACATTTTGTATAGATGGAAGTATTGGGAAGATCGGCTTTTTGCACGTTTTCATTTTCTCATCTAGTACATCATATACATCCCAGTTAGGGAATAACCCTGGCGATCCAAAGATCACAGCAATAGCATCAATCTCATCAAAATCGTTTTCGCAAGCATCAATAATAAATCCTAAATGCTCGGCAGTACCGGTTGCTAGGAAGTCGATAGGGTTGGCTACCGACGAACCAGCGAACAATTTCGCGAGTAATGCGTCAGCTTTATCGCCTTCTATATGAGGCACATTAAGCCCGTTGTTAGAGAGTACGTCGGTAAGCATTACTGCTGGGCCACCGGCATGAGTAACAATAGCTATATTTTTTCCTTTCACCTCTGGG
>CAYJOY010000314.1:0-2833 GCA_964371885.1 uncultured Lentimicrobiaceae bacterium
GCACTATTTAAAGCTACTTGGTAAATCCATGTCGAAATTTTTGAATGCCCTTGAAATTGGCGATACCCTTTCCATATTCTTATGATAATCTCTTGATATAAATCTTTAATATCTTCTATGTCACTAAAATAAAATCGACAAACCTTAAAGATAACATTGGAATAGGTCTCTATTAATTGCTTAAATTCCATTTCAAAACGCTCATTTTCATTCATAGTTTTCTTCTCTTTATTATTAGATATCCCCATAACGTAATGTTTTTGTTTTAGGGTGCAATTTTAATGAGTACAAAAACTGATTTTAACTTGCAATTACAACAAGAATCCAATTCATAATTTAATTTTCAAGTACGAGAATTGTTAAAATTTTAGAGATCGTAATCCCCGCACAATCGTTTTGGGTAGGGGTTAGGTGGGGGTTTTGAATCCAGAAATTTAAGATGTATGAGTCTGTTTTATTAGGTATTTCCAATTCATCACGCACTGCGTCACAAATTGTGCGGGTGGATATTCCCTAAAGAAATAATGGAGGTCTTATTTTGCAAAATCATAATATGCAGCCCCGTTAACACTAACACCTCAGCTTGATTTTATACCCGATAGCGTATAAAATCAAGCTAATTGCATTTTTTACACCCGAAAAGGTATAAATTAAAATAAATTCATTATCTTTGCAC
Source organism: uncultured Lentimicrobiaceae bacterium (assembly GCA_964371885.1). Classification (GTDB taxonomy): domain Bacteria; phylum Bacteroidota; class Bacteroidia; order Bacteroidales; family WCHB1-69; genus CAYJOY01. Next base: position 677 of record CAYJOY010000314.1, read on the forward strand.
CCGAAAAGGTATAAAAGTAATGAGTGTTAATCTATCAGTGTATGTAAAGCAGATGCGTAAGCGGTGCCAACTCACGCAAGTGTATTCCGCAAATTTGAGAAAGAACCCCATCTTCTCCACATTTAGTCATTACAATAAGGTGTAAGAAAAATCGTTTTCGTTGAGTTGAATCTAAAATACAGTAATACATGCAAATAATCAACCAAAATAAACAAGCTGCTATCCCTTTTCTACGGGTAATCCCCATTGGGTTTTTGGTGAATGCGGTTTTTATGGCGGCTGCCAATCTGTTATATGAGCGCGGCAAGGGGGAAGAGCTACTCGTTATGTTTATTGGCGCAGGGTTATTCGTGCTCCTCTTTTTTGCAATAGTGGGTTGGGTGCTCTATCTGTATGGATTATTGGGACTGAGGAATATTGCCTCAGTTACCCATAGAAAAATGTTGAATCTATGGCTGTTAGCAGAGTTAATAATCCCCGTTTTTGTGCTGATACGTTATATTGCAAGGTCAGTTATTACGCAAGAGGGATTAGCAAACGATTTAACCTATTTGTTGTTAAGAGTAGCATACATTGTGGGTTCGTTATTCACCGTGTATGCCATGTATCAACTCCGCCATTTCCTCGAATCGAAAAGGGGGGTGCGCACCCTCCTAATTGGGCAGCTTTTAACCATTATCCTATTGGTGGTGTATCCCATTTTAGAATATGCCAACTGCGAAATGTCGTTTGTTATGAATAATGTGCCAGACTATATCGCCAGTGTTGTTATCATTGTGGGGTGGGTTATTATCTTTCAATATTATAAGAAAAATAATAGTGTAAATGAAGCGTGAAGCTGCCCAACAACTAGCACGGTCAGCAAAACGGTTGAATAGATTTCTCATGTACACGAAATGGCGTTTTCATGTACACGTTCTCCTTCTCATGTACACGAAATGGCGTTTTCGTGTACACGTTTCGTTTACACTTTAGTGCTGTTTGTATTGTGATTTATAAATAGAGTAACCAAGCTGGAGTTAATATAGTAGTTGGTTTTTCCAATTTTTACCTTTTCTAACATCCCAGCATTTGTAATGATATTTAGATATTTCGCTGCTGTTGCCCTCCCAATCATCATATCCCGTTGCATGAACTCTATTTTTGTATAGGGATGGAAAAACAAATTGTTTAGCAGTTCATGCTTGTATGTTTTTCCAAATAACGCTCTAAGTTTCAACTTATATTCCATCATTAATGTGTTTATGGCATTTATTAATGATAACGTACTTTGTGCAATTTGTTCTACCCCCACAAGCATAAAATGTATCCATGCTTTCCACTGCGTTGCATTATCCTCAGTTTCTCTTATTTCTTGTAATAGACGATAATACTCTGCTTTATTTTGAGTTACGTATCTACTAATGTATAGTATGGGTAAATCAAGCAACCCTTTTGCCACAAGATATAATATACATAGTATTCTGCCAGTGCGGCCGTTTCCATCATAAAATGGGTGGATGCTTTCAAATTGATGATGTATAACAGCCATTTTTACTAAGTTGTCTAAGTCACTAATCGCATCATCGTTAATGAAAATTTCGAGATTGTTCATTAACTCTTCAATGATTCTTTTATCTTGAGGAGGTGTGTATATCACATTTTTTCTGCTATCTTCAAGTTTTGTTCCTGGAACTGTTCGAAAACCGGCACTATTACCTTCTAATATTTTTTGCACCTGCTTAATAATACCATTTGAAAGAAAGCCTTTTGCCTTTACAAGATCGTATCCCTCTCTAATAGCTTCGCGATAGCGCATTACCTCTTTAGTTGCTGAAGAAGTAGAATATTCTTTTACATTTAAGTCGGCTTTATAAAGTTCGTCATGTGTGGTAATAATGTTCTCCACTTCCGAACTCTCTTTTGCTTCCATTAATGTTAATGCACTAATGAGTATATCTTTATTTGGAATTTTTTCTGCTGCTCCTTTCAGTTCCCCTAGCAATCGGCTTGCTATAGCCAGTTGTTTTAATGTTTTTTTATCTTCTAATTCTATAGTTAGAGGCAGAGTTGGGACTTTGTATTTTGTATGCTCCATATTATTTCAAAATTGTTAACCTCAAAAGTGATTAGTGAATGGTATATGCTTATTTGAATTTAGTTCTTTCATCTGTAAAT
>CAYJOY010000315.1:0-1452 GCA_964371885.1 uncultured Lentimicrobiaceae bacterium
TAATTTTCGATAAAACTGTTTACCGTTTATCATGGGATCAAATTGTTGCTAATGAAATTTTTAGACAACGAGATAAATCGAACAATAATGACATTGGTTATTTTCATCAAAAAATATTCCAGTATATATCGAATTGTGAAATACCCAACAGTGGCTGGGATATAATCTACAGCAACGCTAATGGAATCAATATAGGAAATGAAGTTTCTGTTAAGAACATTTATGTAGAAATGAAAAACAAGCACAATACAATGAATTCAGCCGCTGCTAGCAAAACATTCATCAAAATGCAAAATCAACTTCTTCATGATGATGAATGTGCCTGTTTTTTAGTGGAAGCCATAGCGCAGAAATCTCAAAACATTAAATGGGAAACCACTGTTGATAAGCAGAGAGTTGGGCATAGACTTATTCGCAGAGTAAGTCTTGATGAGTTCTACGCATTAGTTACAGGTGTAGAGGATGCTTTTTATAAAATGTGCATGATTCTTCCTTCTGTCATTCAAGAGATTGTAAATAACAATGAAAACATTACTGTACCTACTGATACCGTTATGGACGAACTCAATAACATAGCAACCTCTGACGCAAATGAAGTTAACGACAAAACTCTTTCAATGGCTGTTTATATGCTTGGTTTTAGAGGATATAAAGGATTTTAGCTTATTGCAAATTACCGTAAAGTATTAACCAAAAAATAAGAACCACTATGAAAAAAGGATTATTAATGAAGGTTTTGTTACTCACAGGAGGGCTTGGGTTTATTTTCTCAGGATGTCAAAAAGATGGAGATTATCGACCTAAAGAAAAAATTAGCGTCTATACAGAAAAACAAACAAGTATATCTGAAGGTGAAGAGAAGGACTTTCTTACCAAAACAGAACAGTGGCACTGGGACGGCGACCTCCTTTCGAGAATTGATCTTATTTATGCGGTTGGTGAAGCTCCTGAAAGGACTTACCCCTCTTATTTTGAATACGATAATAATCAACTTATTAAGATTACCGATATAGATGGTCACACCTTAAATTTTATCTACGATGGAAAAAGGGTAGAGAAAATGGAATATAAGGCAAATTCAGGAGAGTTGTTATATTCCGAAACGTACTCGCATACAAATGGGAAAATTACTGAAATAGAAGTGGTGGCACTTAATTTGATTGATTTAAAAAAAACTTCAAAAAACAACACAGTACTTTCAATCCTTGACGGCATGCGCCCTAATCTTCCCTCACACCAAGCATTTTTTAATAATACAAATGATAAAAATGAGTACAGCACCTCAACCATTACTCTAAAATGGGAGGGGGATAATATTACAAAAATAATGAAAACGCTTGGAGATGAATCGTATGAAACCACTGTTTATACCTATGATGATAAGCTGAACCCATTTCACGGCTCTTTAGCCCACTTTATAGAGGGATATGGATTGACTTCTAAAAATAACAT
>CAYJOY010000315.1:1462-2823 GCA_964371885.1 uncultured Lentimicrobiaceae bacterium
CAATGTATTTGAAAGTTCGAGAATTACTACGTATGAATACACCTACGATGGGAAGTACCCAATAATGAGAGGACGAGCGTACGACACTACCAACACAGCTTATGTGATGACCCTAACTGCTTACTACGAGTATGAGTAATTAGACATTACAAAATCTCTTTAAACAGGTTAAACAATTTTCCATAATTCTTTGCTCCTAATCCACTCTATTAGATATTTGGGATGGCAAATGCTCTCTATTCTATAATCCTAAAGTTATTAAGAGCACGTCTCTCTCCATTTCTCCCTTTAAGACCATTATTAACTGGGGAACTTAACTCCCCTCACATAACACGACAAAAGCGAGCTCTTTCGAACTCGCTTTGCAATGTGTTGGGTGCAGAGGATTGCCCTGCAGCAGTGATTATTGTTTTACAAAACGGATAGTAGCCACTCCACTTTCGGTAGTAACACGGGCAAAGTATACCCCAGCTTCTAGGGCGTTAATGTTAACAGAGAAGCTTGTCTCGGGCGTCATTACTACTCTTCCAGTCATATCTAAAATCTCCACTTTAGTAACTACTACACTTTCCGATTGGATGGTAATGGTTGAGGTGGCAGGGTTTGGATAGAGTTGAATGGCGTTGGAAAGTGCTGTTTCTGAAATCCCTTCTGCCTCATCAAATACTACATGTATTGTTTCGTTTTGGGCTAATGGATCGAAGGTGTAGCTATTACCTACTAGGGTGGCTGCATTGCCCGATACGGTAATGCTTACCACAACGGCGTTGGCCTCTGGGGTTACGGTGTAAGTTGGTGTACTTCCCTCTTCATAACTTTCTTCTCCTATAGGATCAATAGTACCAGGACCTTCAACAGAAGCGGTAACGGTATACATTACAGGAACTACTATCTCTTCATCGGTAGTAAATGTGGTAGACGCCCAATCGGAATAGGTATCCCCAGCACAAGCAGTTCTTACATACGCGGTGTATTCAGTTTCAGAATTTAATGCGGTGAAAGTATAGCTAGGGGTCGTCGTTACATCTATTGCTGTGCCATCTGTTCCTAAGCGCACTTGCCATGCGGTAGCATCGCCGCCATTCCAAGTAACGGTGGCTGAGTTTTCTGTAATATTGGTAGCCGCTACATTTTCTGGAGCTAAGCAATCTACACCGCCAATTTGCGAAACTACAAAGTTGTCAATCCTAATATCGTTATCAGCATTTTGTTCTAGCGATTCTACGTAGAATGCAATTCTAATTGTGCCTTGTAGTGGGGCACCATTGTCTGCTACTAGTGGCAGTATTATGTGTTGTTGTGTAGCAAGGTCGTTGTACACTCTGGCAGCACCCGTTTCGTTAGTCCAAAGGGTAGCATTG
>CAYJOY010000316.1:0-2757 GCA_964371885.1 uncultured Lentimicrobiaceae bacterium
GTTGCTTCAAAGTAGGTAATTACCCCTTCAGGAGTAATACTTCCAGGACCATGTACTGTAGCAGTAATAGTATATTCATTTAAAGTAAGGGTAGTGGCTTCAATAGCTACGAAAGGTGTCCATTCACTAAAAGTGCTATCTGCACAATTCGATTTTACTTGGAATTTATAAGTGGTAGCAGGTGTTAAGTTGCTGATAATAGCCATTGTATCTAATGAATACATGTAGTACCATTGAGAGTTTTCTACATTACCATAGCGAACAGTGAAGGTTCCAGAGTTGGTAAGAGTACTATCTTTCCATCCTACTTTAATAGAATACCCAGAGATGACTTCGGTATACACATCGTAAGGGTCGTCGCAACCGTGTATTGTTGAGAAATAAACCTCTATAGTTTCGTTTTGTATGATAGGTTCAAAACTATAAGTAGTACCACCGTATGCAATAGTTTCGCCTGATACGACAATACTGTCGAGTATAGCCCCATTTAATGGAAGTATTTGATATGTAGGCGTTTCACCCATTGAGTAGGTTGTTACTCCTTCGGGAGTAATAGTGCCAGGTCCATGTACTGTAGCAGTAACTGTAAATAGTGATATACCGTCGGTCGATACAACTAATGGGGTTTCGGGTGCCCACAAACTTTGTGTTGTTTCTGTGCATAAGGTTCTAACCTGTATTTCGTATATTGTGCTCGATTCTAAATTGTTAATGAGTAGTGCTGTATCTTGCGTATTATTGGTAGTCCACTGTTGAGAGGTGCTAGTTTTGTAGCGCACTTCATACCCAATAGTATTTTCATTAGGGGCGTTCCAACTAACATTAATGGCATTAGGCAATATAGCAGCGGCAGTAATATTGATAGGTTGTGCGCACGTGTTCTCAATGACTCCTGTTACTGTAACCGCATCTATCCCAATGTTGTGTCCGTAGTAATCTTCTCCTTTAAAAGCAATTTGATAGGTTGCCGATGGCTCAGGAAGATATAATGTATCGCTGGTCCATGTTGGAATATTATTGGTGTAACTTTCTAATTCAATCCAATTGGCAGAGGGTGCCGTTCTGTAATATACCGTTAGTATATTTTGGTCGCTACTCCAAGCAGGTTGAATATGGTGGAATGTAATATAAGGATTGTTTACATTGGAGAAATTGAAAGTAGGGGTAATGAGTTTAGTAACGGCACTGGAGTTCGAGTTAGAGAAGAAGCTCGCGAAGTAATCCCCTTCGTAGGCATCTTGATTGCCTACTTCGGTATGTAAACTCCAATATTGTTCCCCTGTTTCAAATGCTAGTGTCCAGCAATTTACTTCGGGTTCAAAATTTTCATACCAAGGGAAGGCAGTAATTGCACTGCAACTAGTAGAAAATTCGAGGAGTCGCCATTCTGAATACATTGATTCCTCAATATTGCATATTTTTCTAATTGAGAACTCATAATCCGTACCAGCATCTAATCCGGTAATTGTTAAAGGGAATTCTGCTCCAGAGATAGTGATAGGAGAAAACGTGGCACTGCTACCTAGCTCAGCATATTTATACTCGTAGTCTAACGCAGGGTCGATATTAGATGAGACAATAGTAACTTGATTTTCGGAAATGTTAGTTGCCTCTAATTCGTTGTTAAACAAACAGTTGCTAATTGTAAATGTTGCGGAGTCGCCATGTAGGGTAATGTTTGTAATATCAATGTTGAGTATATCGGTACCGTCGGTATAGAATGGTGAATCTGCGGAGCTACTGTTAAAAGAGTTTCTTCCGCTAACCCCGAAATGTGCGCTGTTTAAAGTGCCGTTTGCAGTGTTTGTCCCGCCAGGTCTGAAAACATATACTTCGTCGAACTCATCGGTGCCGTCGTAACCGGCATTGCCATCGAACAACGTGTTAACGCGGTATATAATAACCCCAGTTCCGGGCGTATTTTCGAAGAGATCCTCTTCATTTCTGTACTCTAACATGATGTATTCGTTAGGGTTAGTAGTAGGGATTTGATAACATTTAGTTCCGCCGTGGCTACCTACAGAGTGCAGCGTATAAGTGCCATTATTGATAATAGTAGTTGGTTCTGGTAGCCAATCGCCATATTTCCACTTAAGGTATGCCCCTATTTGCTGTGCAGGGTTCGCGGTGCTGGCCATTAAGTCCCAACCTCCTACAGGGGTGTAACTGGCATCTCCTCCATAATGGTATAGATCTGGAAAAGAAAAGGTATGCGACATCTCATGCGAAATAACGGCAGTGTTAAAATAGCCAGCTGCCCCTTCTAGTACAAAGTTATAATCCCAAACTCGTTTGTTGTTTATAAAACACTCTTCAGTATAGAGTGCCCAGCGGTGGGGCCATAATAAACTGTTCCAGCCGTTAACATCGCCTTTTACCACAAAACAGATATTATCTACATAACCATCGTTATTGTAATCGATGTTTAACGATTCGGAAATACTACTCTCTACAAAGTTAACAGCGCGTTCTAAGAGTTGGTGCTCACGAGAAGTGCGCTCATTGTCGTTGTAGCCATCTGGATTCGTAGTAGCATTGTAAGGCTGGTAGTATTCTCGAGGGTGAATGTCTTCATACGAAAGTACTATGTTGCCATTAGGAGCTGGGTAATATGAAGAGGTGATGAACATTTGATTATAGGTAGCCGATTTGAAATAATTATACATAGAGTTGCTGGCAGTAGTGGTCGAGTCGTTGAACATAAAATCGACAGTAGGAAAGGTAGTGTTAAGAGCAGTTTCACCTTCAAAACGGATA
>CAYJOY010000317.1:0-261 GCA_964371885.1 uncultured Lentimicrobiaceae bacterium
TAAGGCGCGCATCGTTCATAGTGAATCCCTTGATAATATACTCCTTTATGCGTTCTGTTGCCCAAATACGAAATTGCGTGCCCTGCTTAGATTTAACGCGGTAACCTACTGAAATAATTACATTTAGATTGTAAAAATTTACAGGTTTGTCAGAATTTGCAATGTGCAAAATTTGCACATTGCTTTTTTCTTCTAATTCTCCTTCAGTAAAAATATTCTTGATATGTTTGGTAATAACGCTTCGCTCTTTTCCAAAAAGTG
>CAYJOY010000317.1:295-815 GCA_964371885.1 uncultured Lentimicrobiaceae bacterium
CGCCTGTGTTAGCCACACTGTTTCATCTTCAAACCTAACATCTACTTTTGTAGTGCCATCTTCGGATTGATATATTATTATTTCGCTGTTATGTATTGGGTTGTTCGTTTTCATTGTTGGGTGTTTTGTAGTTATTAGATTTATAAGTATTGTTAATGTTTTTTTGTAAAATTCTTTCTGTAAGTTTGTTGCTGTTTATGTTGTTTCTTATCGTATCATATTCCATTGTTATTAGAAGTTTTTTTACATTGCAAATGTAAGAAGTTTTTTGTTGTGATTTCATCTCAAAATTGAAGTACTAAACCCTCGCGAAAATACAAAAAAATGGTGTAAAAACAAGTTAGCTTCACAGAGTTTTTTTTTGTGAAGCCGTGTGAGTAATTGTTATGATTTCTGATTGAGCTATTATTCTGCTTTTTTTACTCTTACAATTATAATAATGGGTTCCCCCTCTCCCTCGAACGGTCCTACATAAAATCCATCCACTATAAATCCATGGCTAACTGCGAGCCCCAATAGT
>CAYJOY010000317.1:825-2748 GCA_964371885.1 uncultured Lentimicrobiaceae bacterium
CATCGAAAATACAAAAACACCATTGGGTTTTAGCCTTTTACCGAGTGCCTTAAAGAGCGGCGCAATATCGGAAATATCCATCAGAGCCATATTCGCTACCGCCTTATCGAACATGCGACCTTCAGCAACAGCCATTAGCTCGTTGTGGGAGGTGGCATCACAAACTGCAAATTTAATATTGTGGGCAAATTTCTTTCTCCGCTTTTGGGCAAGTGCTATCATTATAGGACTGTAATCTATGGCCACTACTTGCACGCGCTGCGCTGCCAAGCGCTCCGAGAAATTTCCATTTCCGCAAGCAATATCGAGCACTAATTCCCCTTCTTTAGCCTCAAGCAGTTCCTCCGTATGTGGGCGCACCATATCGCAATGAAAAAAGTTCGATTCATCGCCCATATAATTATCCCAAAACTCTGCGTTGGTTTCCCATGCTTTAAGGCTTTCTTGGTTTGTTGATTTCATGTAATAACAAATATTAATTTGGTTTTATCAAAAGAACTTTTGAATATTCACTTTTATTCCCATGTTTTCAATACGTGTACACAGCTCTGTGCCGTTTTGAATTTCGTCCAATGTAGATTTTAATATATCTACTTGCTGAATATCTCTATCAAATAATATATCACCATGAAACTGAAGTTCAAAAAATTCAAAGCCGTTTTGATAGTCAAAAATTTCAGCTAATCGATAAAAATTTTCAGGTGTGATTACTTTTCCTGAAATAGCATACGCGAAAAAAAGATACCAACGAAAGTTTTGTGGCGCTATAGGCATTTTGTCGTCACGGTTTACGCCCGCAATGCAAACCATTCGGGGCTTTTCAATAAGCGTTGGAGAAAACCATTGTGCTATATTAAAGTTTACGCTATCCCCAACTGTCATTGTTGTACGTGGTTTTAGATTTTCTTTTTTTAAAGTTAAGATAACTTCCCCATACTGATAATTTAATGAATTATTTACAACAAAGTCAAGCCGTTTTTCTTGTGGGCCCAAATATCCAGATTTAGGAAAATCGCTATCAGACATTTTCTCTAAATCACAACCAAAAAGTGTTTTAGCTACCTCTTTTCTTGTAGTTGCTCCACCAAACGTTCTCCCTTCTTTTAGTTCTACTTGAGTCTTTAAGCAATTATCATTCACAATTTTTTCTAATCTTTCTATCGGAACACGTATGCATAGGTCCCCTACGTTAATAATTTTTTCGAGAAAACCCTCAATAACTGAAACGATTCCTTTTTGGGGGATTGAATCAATTATTCTTTGATAATATGCATCGTGTTGCTGCTTAAATTTTTCTAAACTTACAATTCTTTCCATTTTTCTAAACCTTTACTTTTATTCAATCTTCTTTACGTATACACTTACTATCACTGCCTCATCATTGATAGTATGGTTTGCACAACTTTATAGCTTCGCATCGTTGATTTTAAACCGTGCTTTTTCTCAAAGTAATTATTGCCAAATTTCGTGTTCAGGTAGCCATTGTGGCAATATAGGTAAACGACTCCCTCATTGAGCAAGTATCGATCGCCGTTATCTATTCCAGATTTAGAGATTATATTACTTGCACTCAGACTCTCTTTTGTAAATGCGATCAAATAATTCTTCTCGTTTCCCATATCCAAGAAAGGAAATCCCTCAAAAATTTTCCTTAAGCTGTCCTTTGACCGTACCATAACAGGTATCTCGAAACTAAGTGAGTCTTCTAATTTTTTCTCAATAATTCTCTCCTCATCTGCCTCCGATATAATACTTTCAGCGCTAAAGATTACATTTCCAGTGTTGATGTAGGTTGCAACATTGGTGTAGCCCAACTCTTCGAAATAGCCTTTTAGTTCGGCCATTTTTACACGCCTAATTTTGCCTATGTTAATGCCTCGTAAAAAAGCTACGTACTCCATAAAATTATTATTCTATAAAAAT
>CAYJOY010000318.1:0-1147 GCA_964371885.1 uncultured Lentimicrobiaceae bacterium
ATATTATGGATAGCTATCGCTATAGCTATCGCAATTCCTAAGCTGGGGTCGTTTAGTGCTGCGGTAAAAGTGGCAATCCCCTCAGGAAAATTATGAATAGCAATGGCGAGCGCCGTAAAGATGCCCATGCGCATAAGCTGCGTATTTTTTACATTACCCTTATTGTTCATATTTTCGATAGTTTTCACCTCATGAGGATTCTCAGAAGAGGGGATCATCTTGTCGATAATGGCAATAAGTGCCATGCCGCCAAAAAAGGAGAGCACGGTAATCCATGCCCCTGAACTCGCCCCATAAACACTCGAAAGTTCCTCTTTTGCTTTAAAGAATATCTCAACAAAAGAAACATAAATCATCACCCCCGCAGAAAAGCCTAGAGACAATGACAGAAAACGGGTATTATCTCTCTTAGCAAAAAATGCCATGGCACTTCCAACACCTGTTGCTAAACCGGCAAAAAGCGTTAAACTAAAGGCAAATAGAATATTTGAAATAGTAATCTCTTCCATCTTTAAATTATTTGAGGGGGTTAATCTTATTTTTACTGCAAATATACATTTTTAACCTTACAAAGAAGCCAAATATTGAGCAAAAACAGCATCGAAAAACAAGATCTACAAATTCAGCATAAACAACTGATTTACAATACATAAAATTAAAACAGATAAAAACATTAGAATTTATTTCTTTTTAATACTGTGTGTATAATATTTTTTTGTATTTTCGCGGCGGAGAGATGGCAGAGTGGTCGAATGCGGCGGTCTTGAAAACCGTTGATCTTCACGGGTCCGGGGGTTCGAATCCCTCTCTCTCCGCCAGAAAAAATTGCTCATACAGCAATTGGCGACAAAAACCTGCAAATGAGTCATTTGCAGGTTTTTTTTATATCCCTATAGGCAATGAAAGCACTGAACCGAGAGTATAAGTTTTGTATATTGAAAAGATAATAGCACGCTTTTCCTCTAAGTTTCCACCCCATAACTGGCAACAGTAATGGTAACAATTTGTTATTTTTCTTCCAAAATGGGAAAGAGTGCCAAAAAAAGTGCACGTTCTTTTATATTTTTTCATACCTTCGCGACTTGTTAATATATCTTCTTTTATAAATAAAAAAATAATGAAAAAAATCGCCTTTTTAATCACCCTC
>CAYJOY010000318.1:1157-2743 GCA_964371885.1 uncultured Lentimicrobiaceae bacterium
CTTTTGGACAATCGTCTAACTTAGACATAGTAGGATTTTACCAACATCCAATATGGTACATGTTTATGGGGGAAACCGATGATGTTTTTGTTTATAGTTGCGATACCGACTATGTGGGAGCAGTTACTATTCCCAGCACGGTTACCTACGAAGGGGTTACCTTTACCGTTCGACAAATTAGTGGATCATTATTGGAAGAGGAAGTGGGTGTTGGCGCCTTTGTAGGGTGCCAGCAAGTTACTACTGTAACCCTTCCTAACACCGTTACTACCATTGGCGAACGCACTTTTGAGGGGTGCACGGCGCTTACCGAGGTGGATATTCCTAACTCCGTAACCCAAATGGGGGAATTTACTTTTAATAATTGCACCTCATTAGAAGAAGTTAGTATTGGGAGCGGATTATTGCGCCTTCCGAGAGGCACTTTCTACAATTGTGAAGCGCTAACAACCGTATTGCTACCTAACACATTAGATACTATTGGGAACCGCGCCTTCTTTGCTTGTAGCGCGCTTGCTGAGATAACATTGCCAGACGGAATCACTACCATAGAAGAAAACGCCTTCGATTATTGCGAATCGCTTACCAGCATTACGCTGCCCAACTCGATAACTGAGGTGGAACCTTTTGCTTTTTCGTGGTGTACTAGCCTAAGCAGTGTCAACTTATCGACAAATATTACCACAATCCGAATTAGCACCTTTAATGGTTGCGAATCGCTGTCACAAATTACCATTCCTAATTCGGTAACTACTATAGAAAACAGCGCATTTAGCGGATGTAATTTTACCTATTTTGAAATCCCTAGTTCTATTCAAAACATGGGAGATCACGTTTTTTCTTACAATCGCATCCCTATCTTTCTCTCTTTTGCAGAGCATTTAATCATGGCCTCCCCTACCACGTTTGCGAACCGTTTTGTGGTAGCCGACACCTTGTTTGTCCCTCCACATGTAGTAGACTTGTACCAAACCAACGATATTTGGGCTTCTAGTTTTGACCATATTTTTGGCTATGTCGAAGAACAAACCTTAACCTTTGACTCAGACGGTGGCGAGGTGTTCCCTTCTATTTCAGTTACCTTTCACCAATCCATTGGTTCGTTACCTACCCCTACTAGAGCAGGTTATGATTTTGCAGGATGGAAAGTGGGCGAACAACCTATCACCCCCAATACGTTATGGCATTTCCCCGATGGCATGATAGCCACTGCCCAGTGGGAGGCAAGAAACTACACACTAACCCTCGATGGCGACGGGGTAAGTGTTGCTCCTGGCAATTTAACCGTAACCTCTGGAGAGGCTATTGGAACTTTACCCTCCCCTACCAGCGACGGTGCTACTTTTTTAGGGTGGCAAATTGATGGCGAAAACATTAATAGATACACCGTTTGGAACTATGCCGCCCATAAAACCGCTGTAGCTCAATGGGCTTACGACCAATTACTCCTTTTTGACTTAGGGTATGATAGTGATGAACAGATTGCCCCCATGACATACGGGCACAACGATTATATGTGGAATGTACCTTACCCTGCTTCCAGAGCAGGGTACACCTTTACTGGGTGGACCATTGACGGAGTGTTT
>CAYJOY010000319.1:0-2715 GCA_964371885.1 uncultured Lentimicrobiaceae bacterium
TTCCCCTGCGTTAAATGTTAGGGTATACTCATTAGCTTCCCAGTGGGCAATAGCCGTTTGGTCTCCACTAAAAGTCCAGTTAAGACCTGGTACTAGTTCGTAATCACCAATAAACCATCCAATGAAGGTATAGCCAGTTCTTGTAGGGGTAGGTAATGCACCAATGGTCGATCCTGCGGTCAATTGCATAGTAGTGGTAATGGTGCTTCCTCCATCCGAATCGAAAGATAGGGTGCTTGCCATGGCATTCCATTCTGCGATAGCGGTGGCATTTTCTGGAATTGTCCAGATAGTATCTGCTGCTAAGCGCATTTCATCAATATACCACCCTTCAAAAGAGTATCCACTACGTGTTGGCACTGGCAGTTCTCCAATAGCGCTATCGAAGGTTACATTGGCACTGTTTTGCGATACGGAGCCGCCGTTAGCATTAAAGTTAAGGGTGTAGGTGTTAGCCTCCCAATGTGCGGTGGCTACTTGTGTTTCGTTAAAATTCCATACGGTAGCGGCTGTAATTTCTGTCTCACCCATAAACCATCCTACGAATGTATATCCTGTGCGGGTAGGCACTGGCAATGTGCCCAATGCACTACCATATACTGGTTCCATATAAATAGGGTTAACTACACCTCTATCTGCATTAAAAATGAGGGTGCTGCTGTTGGCTTCCCATTGTGCCATGGCCGTTTGTGCCTCGGTATAATTCCAAATAGTATTCGAGTTAATGACCATTTCATCAATCATCCATCCTTCAAATGTATACCCGTTGCGTGTTGGGGTAGGTAGTGCGCCGATAGTGTTGTTATAAGTAACCGATAACGTGTTGTCTACAGTTTCGCCGCCATTGGCATCGAAGGTAAGGGTATAGTTGTTAGCACTCCATTGCGCCGTGGCCACCTGGGTTTCGGTATAGCTCCATACTGTGTTTTCTGTTATCTCTTCGTCGTTAATGTACCATCCTTCAAATGTATATCCATTGCGCGAGGGGGTTGCCAACGTGCCTATTGCAGTATTGAAAGCAATGAGGGTGAAGTGTGGGAGTACTTCTCCGTTGTTGGCATCGAAAATAAGTGTGTAAAAATTAGGAATCCACTCAGCTACTGTTGTTTTACTTTCGGTATAATTCCATACAGTGAATGGAGAAAGTTCGGTTAAGTCAATATACCATCCTCCGAAAGTATATCCATTGCGGTAGCTTATTGGCATTTCGCCAATAATTTCGTTAAAAACTACATCTTGTGCAGTATGCGTATCACCACCGTTGGTTTGGAATGATAGTGTAAATGTAGCTGCTTCCCAGCGAGCAGTAGCCGTTTGATCCTCTACATATTCCCATACGGTTTCGTTGGTTATTTGTATGTCGTCAATCCACCATCCTAAAAAGTTGTAACCAGGTAGGGTAGGGGTGGGGATTGTACCGATGGCAGTGTTGTGCATTACAGTAACGGTGGCCGCACTCACGGTACCTCCATTGGCATTTAAGCTGAGGGTTTGCTCTACAGGCACCCATTGTGCTATGGCTATTAAGCTAGTAGCTTGATTCCATACGCTATTTTCGGAGATGACTTCTCCATTAATTTTCCAATCCACAAAGATATATCCTTCGCGTGTAGGAACTGGCATTTCACCAATAGTTTGTAGATACACTACGGGTTGCGAATTATAGGCTACTCTTCCTCCGTTGGCATCCCAAGTGAGGGTATAGGTGTTGGGTGCCCATTGTGCTATGGCCTCTTTGGTTTCGGTGTATTGCCATGTAGTAGTTGGTGTAATGGTTTCATTATCTATGGTCCAATGGCTCACGTGGTATCCTTCGCGAATTGGGGTAGGAAGTTTTTCTATCAGTTCGTGACGTGCAAATACAATGGCGTCTCCCTCATTTTGTTGGAAAGTTCCGCCGTTTCCATTCAACGTTAGCGAATCTTCAGGTAGACCAATAATTACGGTGAAATCTTCCCATTGGCTTGCATTGCTATATAGATCGAGTACACTCTGACGAACATACAACGTATCGGGAGATGGGTTGTAAGAGAAAACAGTACTTCCTAATTGAGGTAAAGTGCTCGCAAACGAATATACAGAGGAGAGGTTGTCGCAACGCGAAAAAGCTTGATTCCCAATGGCTATAGTTCCCTTAGGAATGGCAATATTGTTGAGAGCTGTGCAATAATTAAATGCGTAAAGATGAATGTAATTCACTGAGTTAGGAATTACAATGGATGAGAGTGATGAGCATCTGCTGAAAGCATCACGACCAATTGTCGCAACAGAATTTCCAATCGTCACGTTTTCTAAACTGCTACATTCATAAAATGTATAATCAGGAAGCTCAAGAAGTCCGTTCCCAAGTGTTGCAGTGGTTAAAGCATTACAGCCTGTAAACATTGATGTTCCCATTTCTGTAACGGAGTTTGGAATCG
Source organism: uncultured Lentimicrobiaceae bacterium (assembly GCA_964371885.1). Lineage (GTDB taxonomy): Bacteria > Bacteroidota > Bacteroidia > Bacteroidales > WCHB1-69 > CAYJOY01. Next base: position 2,421 of record CAYJOY010000319.1, read on the forward strand.
AAATGCTTGTTAAAGCAGCGCAGTTATCGAAGACATTACTTCCCATGGTAACCAACCCTTCGTTCAGGGTTATCTGTGCCAAACGTGTACAATTATCAAAGGCGTCCTCTCCAATAAATATTACAGATTGAGGGATGTTAATTTCTGTTAGATTTACACAATTAAGAAAGACATTCTGGTGGATATAATTTACAGAATTAGGGATCACAATAGAAGAGAGTGATGTACAACCGTTGAAAACATCACGACCAATTGTCGCAACAGAATTTCCAATCGTCACGTTTTCTAAACTGCT
>CAYJOY010000320.1:0-1929 GCA_964371885.1 uncultured Lentimicrobiaceae bacterium
AAGCGGGGATGCCCATATAAGTGTATATACTGCACCTACCCCTCTATCGATGGTAGAAAGGTTCGATGCATGGATATAGACTCGATTGTGGAAACCATTGCCAAAGCTAAAAGAGATTTTGGGGCCAATTACTGGTTTTTTACCGATTCCGTTTTTAATATTCACAACCATTTTAACGTAGCGCTTTGCGAAGCCATGGTGAAAAACAATCTCAACATCTCGTGGGGTGCCTACTTCTCCCCATCTAACATATCGGAAGAGGAAATGGCGCTATTCAAAAGAGCTGGATTAACACATATTGAGTTCGGAACCGAATCGTTTTGCGATGAGACACTGGTTTTATACGGGAAAAATTTTACCTTTTCGGAGGTGTTGCGTACCTCAGAGTTAGCGTTGAAGTATAATGTTTATTATGCCCATTTTATGATACTTGCAGGATGGGGTGAAACAGAAAAGCAGCTAAAAACAACCATCGAAAACTCTAAGTCGCTAAGGCATACCGTCATTTTTCCATACGTTGGAATGAGAGTATACCCCGACACCATCCTTTATCAACATCTTTTAGAGTCGGGCAACCTGACTAAAGAGACTGATTTACTCATGCCTTATTATTATGTAAGAACGCCATTTAATCTCGAGGAGACAAAGGCAGCGGCATTGGCCACAGGCAAGGCCTGGGTATTTCCCGATGAACCTAAAAGCGAATTAATAGAAACATTAAAATTAAAAAGAAATAAGAAAGGACCATTATGGGAATATTTGAGGAAGCCATAATTTCAGGTGACGATATTTTAAACTTTATTCCACAAAAACCACCTATTGTAATGGTAGATGCTTTCTTTGGAATTCAAGAAACTACATCTAAAACAGGACTTACCGTCGCTCAAGAGAATATCTTCTGCGCTAATGATATTTTAAGTGAATATGGTGTAATAGAACATATTGCACAATCGGCAGCAGTACGTGTTGGATACCTATTTAAAAGTAAGAACGAAGAGGTTCCGCTAGGCTATATTGGTTCTATTAATAATTTTATAGCCTATAGAAGTGCTCAAGTAGGAGAGACTTTATCTACCACGATTACAATAGAACATGAAGTAATGGGTATTACTTTAATAAGTGCGAAAGTGACTGTAAACAACGAATTGATAGCAGATTGTAAAATGAAAATATTTATACAACCATAGTTAACTATGATTAAAAAGAATAAAAATTACTCAAAACTCAAAGCAACCACTACCTCGCAAGTCCGTTTTAGTGAGGTAGATTCTATGCAGGTGGTGTGGCATGGCAATTATGTAAAATATTTTGAAGACGGAAGGGAAGCATTTGGGATGCAATACGATGGTTTGGGCTATCTTGATGTTTATAAAAATGGATTTATGACGCCAATTGTAGACTTACAAGTGCAATATAAACGCTTTCTGAAATATGGCGAAGTAGCAGTTATTGAAACAAAATACCTTGAAACCGAAGCAGCAAAAATATGTTTCGAGTATGAAATAAGGAGAGAAAACGATAATGAACTAATTGCCATTGGCGAAAGTACGCAAGTATTTGTAGACCTTAACGGTACATTACAGTTGAATGCGCCTGATTTTTATGAAGAATGGAAACGTAAATGGGAGGTGAAATGAGGAAAAGTTATGTTGGATACAACTCAATAATTAGTGCGCTCGGCTTTTCTTCGCAAGAAAATATTGAAGCCATAAAACAGTATAGAACGCAACTAGGGAGTTACTTAGGTACCCCAGCTTGCTGTATTGATAGATCGCAACTGGATGTAGAAGACAATTTTGTTCAACAGATTGTTTTTAAATCTATTAGCGATGTGCAAAGCGAAAGCAAATTGCCACTGAATGCAAAAAATATACTCGTTATATTATCTACTACTAAAGGTGATATTGAATCTTTAAATACTAACTTACA
>CAYJOY010000320.1:1939-2701 GCA_964371885.1 uncultured Lentimicrobiaceae bacterium
AAACATTTTCAATTGATCAACAAGGTTCAGATTGTTTCCAATGCTTGTGTTTCGGGAGTTGCAGCCATTATTTTAGGAGACAGATATTTGCAATCTGGAGCATACGACCATGTTTTAGTAGTTGGGGTAGACGTAGTGAGCGAGTTTGTTACGAGCGGTTTCAACTCTTTCAAATCGATAAGTGCCGTTATGTGTAAGCCTTACGATTCGGAGCGCAATGGTCTTACCTTAGGCGAGGGGTGCGCAACGTTGTTGCTAACAGTACACAAAGAATACTCCCCGTCTAAAATCGTGATTTCAGGGGGTAGCCTCTCGTGCGATGCAAATCACATCTCAGGTCCATCGCGTACAGGCGACGGGCTTTTCTTTGCTATAAACAACGCAATGCAACAAGCCAATGTGAGCAGTGTCGATCTTCTGAATCTGCATGGTACAGCCACAATATTTAACGACGAAATGGAGAGTAAAGCTATTGCTACCGCACAACTGAGCAATGTACCTGCTAACTCGCTTAAGCCCTACGTGGGGCATACCCTTGGTGCAGCTGGCGTAATAGAAACAATTCTTACCATAAAACAAATGGAAGAGAATATTGTGTTTGGAGTACCTGGATTTACAACACTAGGAACGCCATGTCCCTTAAATATTAGTGATAAACACAGAAACATAGAGATAAAACACGCCCTAAAATCTGCTTCTGGATTTGGGGGGACTAATGCCGCTATTATCCTATCTAAAGAGGAGTACTTCGTTAAAAATAAA
>CAYJOY010000321.1:0-272 GCA_964371885.1 uncultured Lentimicrobiaceae bacterium
AAATTGATGTGAAGCATATTAGAGATTATGATATTTATGTGAATAAAACCATGTAATTTAAAGTGGTTAAAATTAATCACGAATACAAAAACGTGGTTATCTCGCATAAAGCACTTATTGAGGATGAATTGGAAGCTCAAAAAGCTGAAATTATTGCACGCTTAGAGAAAGGTCAAATCTTAGAAGGTACTGTTAAAAACATTACTAACTATGGTGTATTCATTGACTTAGGTGGTGTTGACGGACTTATCCACATTACCGATCTTTCGTGG
>CAYJOY010000321.1:282-2695 GCA_964371885.1 uncultured Lentimicrobiaceae bacterium
ATGAGAAAATTAATGTGGTTATTTTAGATTTCGATGAATCTAAAAAACGTATTGCATTAGGTTTAAAACAATTAACTCCACATCCATGGGATGCATTAGATGAAAACGTTGGTATTGGCGACAAAATTAAAGGTAAAGTTGTTGTTATTGCCGATTACGGTGCATTTATTGAAATTCTTCCAGGTGTAGAAGGTTTAATCCACGTTTCTGAAATGTCATGGTCGCAACACTTACGCACTGCTCACGATTTCCTAAAAGTGGGAGATGAAGTAGAAGCTGTAATCCTTACTTTAGACAGAGAAGACAGAAAAATGTCGTTAGGTGTTAAACAATTGATTCCAGACCCATGGACAAACATTGAAGGTCGCTACCCAATTAACTCTAAACATACTGCTATTGTTAGAAATTTCACTAACTTCGGTATCTTTGTTGAGTTAGAAGAGGGCGTTGATGGACTTATCCACATTTCTGACTTATCTTGGTCGAAAAAGATTAAACACCCAGCTGAGTTTACCAAAATTGGCGACTCTATGGATGTTGTTGTTTTAGAAGTTGACACTGAAAACAGAAGATTAAGCTTAGGACACAAACAATTGGAAGAAAATCCATGGGATGTGTTTGAAACGATATTCTCAGTTGGTTCGGATCACGAAGGTACTATTATTAGCCAAAACGACAAAGGTTATGTAATTGCTCTTCCATACGGCATAGAAGGTTTTGCATTTAACCGTACTATGGTTAAAGAGGACAAATCGACACCAAAAGTAGAAGAGGTTCTTAAATTTAAAGTGGTTGAATTCTCGAAAGAAGCTAAAAAAATTAACCTTTCTCACTTGAGAACATGGCAAGATGGAAAAATGGCTGATGAGAGATCTATGAACGACGAAGACAAAAAACAAAAGAGAGAAATTCACAAAATTAATGACAGCAATGAAAAAGCTACATTAGGTGATTTAGATGCTCTTAAATCTTTAAGAAAAGATCTAGACGAGGCTAACAACGCATAATTAGCCCCCATTTAATAACTTTCCCACATTGTTATTTTTTCACAATAATAATAATGTGGGAAATTTTATGTTTAGTGTAGTAACCTAGTTTATTGTATTAATGAAATTACTAAATACCATTGATTCACCGAAAGACCTAAAAAAATTATTTTTAGGAGACCTCCCTTTGTTATGCGACGAATTGCGCACTTTTATTATTGAGCAAACTGCGAAAAACCCAGGGCACTTAGGTGCGAGTTTAGGGACTGTAGAGCTTACTGTGGCACTGCATTACGTATTCGACACGCCTAATGACAAACTTGTTTGGGATGTTGGGCATCAGGCTTACGGGCACAAAATTCTAACTGGCAGACGCGAACAATTTCATTCGAATAGAAAATACAAAGGGATTAGTGGTTTTCCCAAAATGGCCGAGAGCGAGTACGATGCATTTGGCACGGGGCACTCTTCCACCTCTATTTCTGCTGCATTAGGGATGGCCGTTGCCACACGCCTTAAAGGGGAGCAACACCTTCAACGCCATGTAGCTATTATTGGCGACGGTGCCATGGGAGGCGGAATGGCGTTTGAAGCACTTAACGACGCTGGTGGAAGCAATGAAAACCTTCTCGTTATTTTGAATGATAACAAAATTGCCATTGATGAAAATGTAGGAGCTATGAGTAAATATTTACTCAATATGACTACTTCCGCATCTTACAATAATTTTAAAGATAAACTTTGGGAGATATTTACTCTCAAAAAAAATAAGGGAAACATCGTTACCCGTTTCTTTTCGGGAATGGGAAATGCCATTAAGGGGAATATTGCTAAAGATAGTAATTTATTTCAAAACCTGGGCTTTAGATACTTTGGAGTTGCCGACGGGCATGATGTGCACACCTTAGTAAAGATACTAGAAAATTTAAAGATGATGCATGGCCCTATTTTATTACATATTGTTACTAAAAAGGGGAAAGGGCTAGAGCTAGCGGAGCAGAATCAGGTAAAATATCATGCTCCGGGTCTATTTGATCCCGAAACTGGCGAAACCATTCAAGGAGATGAAGCGCAATATCCGTTAAAATATCAAGATGTTTTTGGGAAAACGATGATACATCTCGCTACTAATAACCCTAAAATAGTGGGAATTTCACCTGCTATGCTCTCGGGATGTTCTCTTAATATGATGAAAGCGGTTTTTCCGGACCGTGTATTTGATGTAGGGATAGCCGAACAGCACGCTGTAACCTTCTCGGCGGGGATGGCTGCCAATGGATATATTGCCGTTTGTAATATCTATTCCTCATTTTTACAACGCGCATACGACCAAATTGTTCACGATATTGCCATTCAAAATCTCCCTGTTGTACTTTGTATAGACCGAGCTGGTCTTGTTGGCGAGGATGGAGCAACGCACCACGGTT
>CAYJOY010000322.1:0-2638 GCA_964371885.1 uncultured Lentimicrobiaceae bacterium
CTTTAGTAAAATAAACTAGCGACTCATCAGCTGCTAATGTGTCTGCAGCAGGCTCGTTAACGACCTCTTTTTTTATCCCCGAACTGCATGAAAAAAATATTAATGCTAGTAGGCTGATTGATAAAATGTTAGAAATTTTCATGTTTTGTGTTTTTTTTAACGGGTTCTCTTATTTTTATTTATTTCCTTTACTAGCAGGCGAAAACCCTTTACCTTGCCAGAAAGACCATATCAACTCGCGAAATTACTAAAAAAAACAATACAAATCCAGCTCTTTTTTAGGCTTAGTACGTTTTGCGCTTTCGTGCAACTGTTTCCACTTTTAATTTCTTACTTTTTGCAACCAATCTATAGCGCTTTGTATCGATTTCACATCTTTTACCACCAATTGTGCCTTCTCGTTAACCTCTCGAAGCTCCACTCGAGGGTGGTATTTTTGAAGAAATTGTAAGATTTTCACAAATGCTTCAGATTGGTAGTACTGGTCGTTTGCTCTCCCCATAAAGTTCCCCATAAAATTCCCTTTTTGAAGTACGATCTTTTCAATATGTAATACAGAGGCCATCCTTTTTAAGATTACTATTTTTAATAGTTCATCTACCATTTTAGGAATAGGACCAAACATGTCTATTAATCGTTCTCTAAATTTCTCTAATTCTGCATCTTGTGATATATTATTAAGTTGCTTATACAAGTTCATCCGTTCAGTAACACTTTGTACATAATCGGCGGGTAGTTGCAGCCCAAGGTCGGTTTCAATAACGCAATCGTTTTTAATAAACGGTTTGTTATCGGCTAGCGTAATAGTGCTATCGGAATGTTGCAGTTCTACAATGGCTTCATTAATAATTTTTTGATACATTTCGAAGCCCATTTCGTTAATAAAGCCACTCTGTTCGGCACCTAAAATATCGCCAGCTCCACGAATATCTAAATCTCGCATGGCAATTTGAAAACCACTGCCAATATCTGAGTAGTCTTGAATCGCTTTCAACCTTTTTTTTGCGTTATCGTTCAATATTTCTAATGAAGGAACCATAAAATGGCAGAATGCTTTACGGTTGTTACGCCCTACCCTACCTCTTAATTGGTGCAAAACATTAAGAGCATAGTTCTGAGCATCGTTAATAATCATAGTGTTAGCATTTGTAATGTCGAGCCCCGACTCTATAATAGTAGTGGCAACTAGCACGTCGTAATTACCATTAAGAAAATCGAGCATCACCTTTTCGAGCTCTTCTCCCGTCATTTGCCCGTGCCCTACTCCTACCCTAGCCTCTGGCACTAAACTGCGTACCAATCGGGCTATTTCATTAATATTTTGCACCTTATTGTGTACAAAAAATGCTTGCCCGCCCCTGCTTAACTCATAACTAATAGCCTCTTGAATGGCCGCTTCATTAAACGTATGTATTTCAGTTTGAATAGGATGCCTGTTAGGTGGCGGCGTTGCAATAACAGATATATCGCGTACACTAAGTAACGAAAACTGTAAGGTACGTGGGATGGGCGTTGCCGACATGGTTAAAGTGTCGACCGTTGTTTTAAACTCGCGTAACTTTTCTTTAGCGCCTACTCCAAATTTTTGCTCTTCATCTATTATTAAGAGTCCCAAATCTTTAAATACAACATCTTTACCTAATAATTTGTGTGTGCCTATTAAAATGTCAATTTTCCCTTCTTTCAATTCAAAAAGGGTATTTTTTACCTCTTTAGTGGTTTTAAAGCGGTTTAAGTATTCTATTTTGCAAGGGAATGATTTCAACCGTTCTGCAAATGTTTTAGCATGTTGCATGGCAAGCACGGTAGTGGGCACTAGCACAGCTACTTGTTTGTTATCGCACACAGCTTTAAAGGCAGCTCTGATGGCAATTTCTGTTTTCCCAAATCCTACATCGCCACAAACAAGCCTATCCATTGGGGTTTCTGCCTCCATATCTCTACGAACATCAACCATAGTTTTTACCTGATCGGGCGTATCTTCGTACATAAACGATGCCTCTAGCTCTGCGGTAAGGTAGTTATCAGCCGAAAAGGCAAACCCTTTCTTCGTTTTACGCTCTGCATAAAGCTTTGCTAAATCGACAACCAACTCTTTTACACGTCGTTTTATCTTTTCTTTAGAACGTTCCCAAACACCAGAACCTAAGCGATGTAGCGCGGGTGGCGTCCCCTCTTTCCCTACATATTTCGAAATTTTATGCAAGGCATGTATGCTAATAAAGAGTTGGTCGTTATCTTTATATGCTAACTTAATACTCTCCTGTTCTTTCCCTCCAACTGTAGTTTTTGCTAACCCTTGATAGATTCCAACCCCAAAATCGGAGTGGACAACATAATCGCCAATTTCTAAATTTTGCAACTCCTTTAAAGTAAACGACTCGTTCTTTTTGTAGCGGTCTTTTACCATAAAGCGGTGGTATTTCTCTAAAAATTGATGGTCGGTATACAACATCAACTTCGCCTCCTCATCGCGAAAACCTTCGTGTAATAGTTGTTCCGACATCACATAAAGATCTTCTATTTTATAGTCGGAATGGTTGGTTTCGTTATACTGTGTTAACAAATCGAGCAAAATATTTTGTATCCTTTCATGCTGATTTTTGTTTTCAGATAAGAAATAGGTAGTATATCCTTT
>CAYJOY010000323.1:0-2597 GCA_964371885.1 uncultured Lentimicrobiaceae bacterium
CGGTCTTTATAGGGAGTGCCAAATTTTCTTTACTATATAAACTAATACTATCTAATTTATATAACACTTGCAACGGATCTTTACCTCCCATATATTCATTCGCGACACCGAGTGCATCTGCTCTTTCTGAAATGTGGAAGATGGCTCTATGTGTTTTTGTCTCAATCGTATCAACGTAGGCAATCTCTTTTGTTCCAAAATGATAACTTCCTATATCATCTGTTTGGTTCGATCGGTCGCCCATAAAATAATTCGCCCCTTGGTAAGGGAAACGCCAATTATACAAACTGTTTACGTCGTATTTATCGGTATAGCTTAACTTTACCCAGTAGCCAAAATCATCATCGTCTGGAATTCCATTGTTGTTAACATCTACATAATCGGGCGAGGTTATCTGGGTGAGCAGGTAAGAGTAGGCGTAGGGGGGAGTTTCGGTACAAGAATAGAGTTTTTCCTTTCCTACACGTGTAGTACCATTGGCATTGCCCATAGTATAATTGGAAATTATAGTCGTTTCTTCATTATTTTGGAACGGAACCGAAAATTGCACCTCCTTTTCTACATGATTGTAGAGCGTTTTTCCGTATGTGTACCGTTCTCCACCCGCATTAAGAATCGAAAACTCTTTAATATGATTCCCTTTTCTTCCTGCTGTGGTGGCCCCTGTTGAATACTCAATGTTAGTGGTGCGCTTTACCCGCTCTTTTTGTTCAAATTCGGTAATATAACCCGAAGATAGCTGCTGGTTTATCGTGTATTTATAGCTCCGCCCTCCCCAAAAAGAGATCTTATCGTGCTGAGTAATAGGAAAATGAACGGCATCTTCTTTGCCAATAGCTTCTAAATAACCTACCTCCGATGCGGTTTGCTCATTCAACATTTTAAAATAAAACGGCTCATACAACACTGGAGAAATAGAATGAGAACTCCTATTTTTATAAGTAAACTTATCTTTATACGATAACAAAGGGGAGTAATCGCCCGCAGCCCAATTCCCAGATGAGCTCTTCCCATTCGAAAATGCAAGATGAGCACCTATTTGCACTCCCCCTCCAAAACCAAGATCTACTCCCCCATCGGTGGTGTACGACTCGGTCTCAACCTTATTGTCGTAAAAATGACCATAATCGGAACGATAAGCGCGAAAACTACCCCCCATAAGTTCACCACTAATGGTGTAAATATCGTTAGTCATTACAGGCAAGGGTAGGTTCTTCGAATCTTGATCTACACACAACACCTTTTCTCTATTAAAATCTTGTAACGATTCTGTTAACGCATTGTCGGCATACAATAATCCATAACTAGGGGTAATCACGAAATCGTGTGGGGTTTTTTGACTGACAATATTGCAATTAACAGCCCCATACCCCTCTAAATACATGCCACTACCACCAATTTGAAAAGAGGTTCCCCAATTGGTACTCCTAAGGGGCAGTTGAATAGGGGGTAAATTAGCGGCGGTAGAAAATGAGTTCCCTACACTACCTCCCCCTCCAAGTTTTATATACTCTCTTTTATCGTTAGTGTTACCTTCTGGTTGGGGCCTATTCTTGGTGGGCACTATTTTTTTCGATAAGTTTAGCGAAATTTGATTTCCGTAAGTATAGGTACCACTCTTGCTATTATAACCATAATTAAAACCCAATTTTAAATTTTTGCTACCGCCATTCATCGAAAACGAAGTGGTTACCCCATTATCCGAATCTTGAGTAAAGCCTACATTGGTAGTAATAATTTTACTCCTTGTATCTCGTATGTTCCCATCTCTCACATACGATGCTGAAATACCTAACCTTCTACTTAATGAAATGCCATTATAGGTATTGTAAATAAAAGATTTCGACATACTTACTCCCACAGCAAAATCTGCCCCAAAAACTTCAGCCCCTCCACCTGGAGAAAATAGAAACGTGTTGTTATCTCTTCGCAAATATTTTTTAGCAATTGCTTCACCATTAAAATCATCAGGAATACCACGCACCTGCCGGTTAATAGCCCCTGGATTTAAGTGCCAACCTAACCCTACCCACGAAGCCTCATGCTCCATACCAATACCAGAGGTATAATTAAGGTTTATGGGAAACCCTCCATTAGGTCCTGGAACAGTCATTATAGGGATGGTGTACCGAAAATCGCCGCTGAATAAATCAACCATATTGTCGGTGGTCATGGGGGTGAAACCTGCCATTTCTACCTGGCTCGGTCCTCCCGTTAATGCCATTACTTGTGGAAGATGATAAAACGGAATGATAAAGTTTACGGCTAAAAATAGCGCAAAACACTTAGTAATGCTACTATGGCGTATCAATTTTAGCATAATGTATGGATTTTAATGGATAAACAATATTTTATGGCACTCATATACAAACAACTGACCTGAAACTACTTAACACCCACCCTCTCTTCTTGCAAACGCTTGTTACTTCTCTATTTAGAAACAACAAAAACAACAATTTGCTAACTTTCAGTACGTTAGACTTTCAGATGCAAATATATTACTTTTTTTATAAAATTTTGAACATAAAATCAAAAAAAAAAAAAAAAAAATGCAACACCAGATAATTATTAGCAAAAGAATCCCAAAAAATTAGAAT
>CAYJOY010000324.1:0-2596 GCA_964371885.1 uncultured Lentimicrobiaceae bacterium
TGCCCGCGAAATAGGTATTTTATACGGAAACGATAGCTCGGCAGCAGCCGTTATTGAAGGAATAGACAAAATGAGAGAGAAGCACGATACTACACTCATAGGTTCGGGCAATATCTTCCAGTCAATGAACTCTACCGTTACCATGAACCTCTCTGTTATCTTTAACTTGCGAGGTGTTAACTTCACCCTTTCGGGTGCGTGTGCAAGCGGCTCGCATGCTATTGGAATGGCATATATGCTGATTAAAAACGGATTACAAGACTGTGTAGTGTGTGGTGGCGCTCAAGAGGTTAACCTATACTCTGTGGGTAATTTCGACGGTTTGAGTGCATTCTCTATCAGGGAAGATGACCCAGCAGCGGCCTCAAGACCTTTCGATAAATCTCGAGATGGACTAGTACCCAGTGGAGGGGCGGCAACAGTAATACTCGAAAGCTACGATTCTGCTGTGAAAAGAGGAGCACATATTATAGCCGAAGTAATGGGATATGGGTTTTCATCGAACGGTGACCATATATCAGTGCCTAATGTAGATGGTCCGAAAAGATCATTAGAAATGGCGCTAAAACTCTCTAATGTTAACCCTTCAGATATACAGTATATAAATGCACATGCCACCTCTACCCCAGTAGGAGATAGTAATGAAGCATTAGCAATAGCACAAGTGTTTAAAAATTGCAAACCTTACGTTACCTCTACTAAGTCGATGACCGGACACGAAATGTGGATGGCAGGAGCTAGCGAAGTGATATACTCTATATTAATGATGCAAAATAATTTCATTGCTCCCAACCTCAATTACAAAGAGGGCGACGAAGCAAGTTCACAACTTAATATTCCCTCGCAACGTGTAGATAAAGAGTTTGATACATTCTTGTCGAACTCATTCGGATTTGGAGGAACTAACTCAACTTTAATAATAAAAAAAATAAAATAAAAATGACAGAACAAGAAATAATAGACAAAATTAACGAGGTTTTAGCTGAGGAGTTCGAAGCAGACATAGAAACCATTGCTCCCGAGGCACCGCTAATGGAAACATTAGATTTAGATAGCCTCGATCTCGTAGACGTGGTGGTTTTAATAGAAAATAACTTCGGCATTGTTTTAAAAGGGCAAGACTTTATGGAAGTGCGCACCTTTCAAGATTTTTACAACCTTATTATAGCAAAAAAACAAGAGAACGCATAACCAAAAGTGGAAAATAGAAGCCAAGAGTGGAGCGGAAAATCACGAGGTGGCTCTCTCGGTCATCGCATTTTTGCACTGCTAATATACTCCTCGCCTTTGTAGTGGTATACTTTGTGCCATTTGCCCCTAAAGCAACTCGTGCAATATGGAAATATAATAGAACGATTTTACAATATAGTAGAGTAAAGTCGTTCTTTAAATTATATCAACATTACTATGTTTTTGGACAAACTATAGTAGATAAAGTGGCACTAAACAAAGGTCTTGCCAATAAATTCTCCTATAGGTTCGATAACTATCAAGAGTTTTTACGAGTAATTAACAGCGGGCCGGTTATTATGATTGGCGCGCATGTGGGGTGTTGGGAAATTGGCTCTGCTTTCTTTTCGGAATATAAGAAAAAAATAAATGTGGTAATGTGGGATGCCGAATACCAGAAAATAAAGAACATGATAGATGCTGAAACACATCGTTATAATGTTATCCCTATTAATGAGGGGAGTATTGAAGCGTTAGTAAGTGTAAAAAGTGCTATCGATAGGTCGGAACCTGTATGCTTTCTAGGAGATAGGTATTTCTCCAAGGAGAGCGCGACAGCAGTAAAATTCATGGGAAAAGATTTTCTATTTCCTAAGGGGCCTACTTTATTAGCTGCAAAATTTAAAGTGCCTGTTATTTTTTATTTCGCTATGAAGGAAAAGAAAAGAAGCTACCGCTTCTGTTTCCATATTGTAGAAGAAGAAATGTCTCAAGAAGCGTTGCTGCAATCTTACGCCTCTACACTAGAAGAAATAGTTACACGTTACCCTCAACAATGGTTTAATTTTTACGACACATGGAATGTAAAATAGTACTCATATCTGCCAATCGTCTTCAAGATCCTTATCCTGTATACCCTATAGGAACCGCTTATCTGAAATCGTATTTGCAAACTCATTTGCCTAATATCCAGGTAGATTTGTTAGATTTAAACCTCCATTCGGAAGGAGAGGTGCGTGATTATTTTCTACACAACTATCCCAATTATATAGGTATTTCAATTCGCAATGTAGATGGAGCCAATTCATTAGACCGTACTGCTTTCTTCGAAGATTATAAGCAGGTAGTAGATATGGTAAAATCTTATAGCGCGGCTCCTATTATCATTGGGGGCTCAGGTTTTTCTATTTTTCCAGATCAGTTTGTAAAAGAACTAGGTGCCGATTATGGTATTAATGGCGAAGGGGAGGCTGCGTTGGCTAACTTAATAACAAAGTTACAAACTAATCAAGATATAACCACCATCCAAAATCTTCACACGAGGCAGTTTTCTGGAACAGGCGAATGTCAATACATTGCTTCGCCTCAAGCTTTATTCGACCCCACGTTGGTGGAGTTTTATTGGAAGCATAGTGGCATGCTCAAT
>CAYJOY010000325.1:0-2595 GCA_964371885.1 uncultured Lentimicrobiaceae bacterium
CGAAAATGGTTGTGATAGCGTGGTATGGCTTGATCTTACCATCCATCCTACCTATGAATATACCATGCCTGCCATTGGCTGCGAATCGTACATATATGAAAATGACACCATTACCCTTTCTGGCTATTACGAATACGAGCACACGAGCCAGTTTGGCTGCGATAGCGTGGTAAAACTAAGATTAGAAATCATAAATCGCACACACACTACAGATTCATTAACAGTTTGTGATTCGATAATTTATGGAGGCGAGACCTTAACAGAATCGGGCATTTATACCGTAACGCTTACCAATAGATATGGATGCGATAGCACGGTAAAGATGCACTTAACAGTTAATGCCTCATCGCCCATAACAGAGCACTACGAAACAAGTTGCGACTATTACGAATATCATGGCAACTACCTAGATACCTCAGGGACATACACCTATACGCTAACGAATGCAATGGGGTGCGACAGCGTGGTTCAGCTACATCTCACCATTAACCATACAACCTCTTATGAAATTTTCGATACGGTGTGCGACTTTTATGTTTACCATAACGACACGCTAACGGAAAGCAACATCTACCCGTTTGTATATACGAACCAACAAGGGTGCGACAGTACCGTGTTTATTCATCTAATTGTCAATAAATCGAAACGCAAAACCATTAATGAAACTGTTTGCGATTCACTTACTTATAATGGAACTGTGTATCGTGAATCGGGCACCCATACCTTCGAACATGTTACGCAACATGGCTGCGATAGTGTTGTAGTATTAAATGTTATCTTGAACCAACCCTCTCCTACCCTGCTCACAGAGGTGGCATGCGACTATTTTTATTATAGAGGATCGCGCTTAGACTCCTCTGGTGTTTATCAATACGATCTTTTTACAGAACACGGCTGCGACAGCACTGTTATTTTAGATTTAACTATTAAACACTCCTCAAGAAGCGAAATTACAGAAACCGTTTGCGGCTCTTACACCTATTATGAACAGACCTACTTTACATCGGGGAGCTATGAAGTAGTGTTGATGAATGCGGCGGGCTGCGATAGTGTAGTGATGCTACATCTCACCATTTTGCCACAATCGCGCACAGAAATAGTGGAAACCGTTTGTGACCAATATATTTACGGAGGGGACACCATTACTACAACTGGGCACTACGAATACAGATACCCCAATCAACATGAGTGCGATAGCATTGTAGCTCTTGATCTTACTATTCATCATTCTAAAGTTACAGAACTCGATGTGGAAGTGTGTAATTTCTACACTTTTAAAGGAGAAATTTTCACCACCTCAGGACAATACCCATACTACTATACCACCCAAGATGGCTGCGATAGCACAGTTATTTTAAACTTAACGGTAAAAGCAACAACGATATACGATGTGCATGAAATAGCTTGCGATTCATTCTATTATAATGGGTATACCTACACGCAAACCTCTATTATTCAAAATACTTTCACCGACCATACGGGCTGCGATAGTAACGTTTGGTTCTATCTAACCATCCAAAACGATTCTTATAACGAAAGCGAAGTAGTAAGTTGCGGCAGCTATATTTTTGGAGAGGATACCCTTACCGAAAGTGGTGTATATGAACACACTTTTACCTCGTTAGCAGGTTGCGACAGTGTGGTGCAACTCAAATTAACAATCCTTCCTCCCCCTCCTGTTACCACCATTTCCAAAAGTGTTTGCGATATTTTCGTCTATCAAAATGAGATTCTCGACAGCACGGGTATTTATACGTATGTGTTCCCTACTAACTATTGCGATAGCATTGTAGAATTAGATCTCACCGTTTACCACTCCACTACTACCACCATAACAGACACCCTTTGCGACCCAATGATATATCATGGTGATACCCTTTCCAATTCGGGAACATACGTATACACTTTGCGCACAGCAGAGGGGTGCGATAGCACTGTTATTGTAAACTTAACCCTCCGTTCGTCTCATCATGTTTTTGAGGAGAGTGCCTGCAACCAATTCTTTTATAATAACGAGACATTAACATCTTCTGGATCTTACACTTATACCTATACTAATCAGTTTGGCTGCGATAGTATGATTACCATCAATTTAACCATCGATACCACCTCTTATACCGATATATACGCCGAATCGTGTGATCCATACTATTATTTAGCAGATATTATTACAGAAACGGGAGAGTATCCCATCACTTATATGAATAGCCAAGGTTGCGATAGCATTATTACTTTGCATTTTACCCGGCTTCCCTCCATTACTACAGAAATTTACGAAAACGGTTGCGAAACATTTTCTTATAATAATCAAAATTTTACCAATTCAGGAACATATCAATTTCACTATACTAGTGAGGACGGGTGCGATAGTACTGTTATTATGCATTTAGAGATATCGGAAAATTATCATCAGAGAATTACCGCCATCGATTCGTATGTACATGGTAATGACACACTCACAGAAGGGACGCACACCTATCCGTATATAACTGAAAATGGGTGCGATAGTATTGTAACCATCACTGTAATTAATCCGAGCACTGGCGGTGGTGGCGGCGGCGGCGGTGGGGGCGGCGGCGGCGGTGGCGGCATTTG
>CAYJOY010000326.1:0-2262 GCA_964371885.1 uncultured Lentimicrobiaceae bacterium
AAACCATTATGAGCAAAGGGAAAGAGGGAATTACCCTTACGGGCAACCTCGGCAACGTAATGAAAGAGTCGGCAACCATTGCCTACGAATACATTAAAGCATACCACGCCGATTTCGGCATCGACTATACTGTATTTGAAGAGAATAAAATACACCTACATGTACCAGAGGGAGCTACCCCTAAAGATGGTCCTTCTGCGGGAATTACCATCTTATCGGCCATTATTTCTGCCATTACCAAGAGAAAAGTGAAAAAGAATATTGCCATGACGGGAGAAATTACCCTTCGTGGGCAGTTGTTACCAGTGGGCGGCATTAAAGAGAAAATATTGGCAGCTAAACGCGCAGGAATATACAATGTAGTGCTTTCAACCGCTAACAAAAAAGATGTGGATGAGATTAATGAAAAATATATCAACGATATTACTTTCTTCTACTTTAGCGAAATGAAAGAGGCGATAGATTTTATTTTGGAATAGTTGAGGGTTATAAAACAATTACCTCTTCGTGCAACGTTACCCCAAATTTTTTGGATACCGACAATTTGATATCATTACTCAAGGCTATCACATCGAGGCCTGAAGCATTGCCATTGTTTACAATTACCAATGCTTGCTTTTCGTACACCCCTACCCTACCGTTGGTGTACCCTTTCCAGCCGCAAAGTTCTATGAGTTGACCTGCCGCTAACTTGCGCTCATTATCATTTACAGGGTAACTTATTAATGAGGGGAATGTTTGCGATAACTTATTGAAATATGCTTCAGAAACTATAGGATTTTTAAAATAGCTTCCTGCCGATGGAAAATCTTCCACTTCAGGGAGCTTACTTTTTCGAATATCAACCACCGCTTGGTATACGTGGGCAAGTGTTAGCGGAAGCTGATGATGATGCAGATAATCTTGTAATGCTTTGTATTCTAATCGATAAATGGGCAATTTCGACAATTTAAAAACCACCGATGTTATTAAGAAGCGTTGCGAGTATTCATTTTTAAAGATGGAGTTTCTATAGCCATAGTTGCACTGATTAACCTGCAACCTCAGTTTTTCACCTGTGGGGATTCTCCTACCCACTACTTCTACTATGGCGTCTTTCGCTTCTACCCCGTATGCCCCCACATTCTGCACTGCGGCGCTCCCCACTTGTCCTGGTATATAGGCTAAATTCTCTAACCCATACCAACCATTTTGAACACAATATTGTATGAGATTATCGAATATAACGCCGGCCGCTGCTTCTATCCAAACGTGGGTTGCATCCTCCTTTAACGTAACCATCCCTTCTGTTTTTATATAGATGATTGTCCCGTCAAAATTACCAGAAAACAACAAATTACTTCCCGCTCCCACTATATAATAAGGATCTTGGAAGGCGAATTTTTCGAACAGCGTATCTATATCTGAATCATTTTCTACCACTACTAACTGTTTTGCACAACATTCAATGGCGAAAGTATGGAGATGTTTTAGCGAGTGATTGTGGAGTATTTGCATAGCTACACAAAGTATTCTGCTATTCTGCGCATTTCGTTTTGGGCAGAATTATTTTCGTAAAGGATACCATAAATGGCCTCTACAATTGGGATATTGGCATTGTATCGTTTATTGAGTTCGTGTACACAACGGCAGGCGTAGTATCCTTCCGATACCATTTTCATCTCCATTTGTGCCATTTTCACCGACAAGCCATACCCTATAATTTTACCAAATAGGCGGTTACGACTATATTGCGAATAGGCGGTTACAAGTAAGTCGCCGAGGTATGCCGAATCGGAGAGGGCTCTATTTTCGTTGGGATAGGTAAAGTTCACAAAGTACTTCATCTCTTTCACACAATTGGCGATAAAGGCGGCGGTAAAATTATCGCCGTAGCCTAGCCCTGTGTAAATACCTGCCCCTAGCGCATAAATATTTTTCAGCACTACTGCCATTTCCACCCCCATTAGGTCGTCGGAGGTAGAGGTTTTCACATATCTATTGGTAAAAAAGCGGGCTACAGTCTCTGCCAAATCTGCATTTGTAGATGCTGCCACCAAATAGGTAAACTTCTCTTGTGCAATCTCTTCGGCGTGCGATGCTCCAGTTATCATGGCAAGGTTAGCGCTGCTTATACTAAACTCCGATTTCAGGTAATCGGTAATTAACTGCATGGTTTCGGGGATAATCCCTTTTACTGCTGTTATTATTTTTTTACGCTGTAGCTTTGCTTTTGGGATGGCTGACAGCGTACTATGTAAAAAAGCGGAAGGGGTAACCACA
>CAYJOY010000326.1:2272-2591 GCA_964371885.1 uncultured Lentimicrobiaceae bacterium
CGGCCTTGCTCACCGCTTTAACAATATTGGTGGTTATTTTCACCTCTTTAGGGTTAATGAGTACCGAACTGAGATACATAGGGTTATGACCAAACTTGTTTACCCCCTCTTCTATTTCTGGTTCTCGCACCCACCAGGTTATGTGTTCTAGGTTGGTCGATAATATCTTTATAATAGCTGTTGCCCAGCTACCGCCACCTATAACAGTTACCCTATATCTTAGTCGCGCTTTCTTCCGACGAAGCGGAATCATCTCTTCACCACTGTAAATCACTTCGCTCACTATAACTCTTTTTTAGGGGACTTCTAAAAATTGCTT
>CAYJOY010000327.1:0-2082 GCA_964371885.1 uncultured Lentimicrobiaceae bacterium
ACGGCTGATTGGTTCTCGGTGTAATTCCAAACAGTAGTCTCGAAGATTTCTGTTGCTCCGATGAACCATCCCTCGAAAGTGTACCCCTCGCGTGTTACGGTGGGGAGTGTGCCTATAGTTTCATTGAGGCCGATGGAAATTTCGGCAGGATTAGTACCGCCTTCGTAGTTGATGTTAAATGAGAGGATGTACTCGCTGGCTGACCATTGCGCAACAGCAGCTTGGTTAGCGGTGTAGTTCCATACGGTCGTTTCATCAATTTGTACGTTGTTAATAAACCAGCCGCTGAATGTGTACCCCGCTTTGTTGGGCACAGGAAGTATTCCTATTTCTGCATTGTAAGAAACAGTTACTGATGAGTTTTCTACACTCCCTCCATTAGGATCAAGCGTTAGGGTGTATTGTAATCCTTGACTTCTATAACTTCCAGCTTCGGCAAAGCCATTGGAAACAGGTAGTAACGAAAACTCTAAAGCATCCGCCTCGCGCACCCAAACACCACTGTACCCATCTTGCGAAGAGGCGATAATTTTATTGGAAATATTGGAAGTTAAAGAATCTCCTACTACTACATGGTTTAAAGCGGTAACACCAGTGAACATACCATCAACAAAATCCACACTAGAAGTATTAAAACTTTCGAGATTTAGGGCAGAGAGAGAGGAACAAATGCCGAACATTCCCATCATGTTTGTCACATTATTAGTATTAAAATTTTCGAGATTTAGGGTAGTGAGAGAAAAGCAATGGGAGAACATAAAGGACATATTTGTCACATTATTAGTATTAAAATTTTCGAGATTTAGGGTAATAAGGGAAATGCAATTGCCGAACATATACCCCATATCTTCCACATTAGTGGTATTAAAATTTTCGAGATTTAGGGTAGTAAGGGAAGAGCAATAGCCGAACATGTGCCTCATATCCGTCACATCCTCCGTATTAATATACTCCAACCCTTCAATGGATTGTAATGCCTCCCAATATACCCGTGGCGAACTTATGTCAGAGAATAAATAGCTTAAATCAATATCTGGAATAATTAAGTTGCCTGCACCTGGATTCTCAATAATTACTTGGGTAATGGTGTTGCGATTCTCATCAGTAGCTACCGCATGTATAGCAGTTTTTAACGAAGTACCGTTGGGGTCGGTGGTAATGGTGAGTACCGATTCGTGAAGGGTAGCTGTTACGCGCGTAGCAATGAAAGAGGTACTGTAAACTCCAGCTTCGGCAAAGCCATTGGAAACAGGTAGTAACGATGACGCAAAGGAATCCTCCTCTCGCACCCAAACACCGCTATAACCTTGCAGAGAGGCGATAATTTGATTGGAGATGTTTGAGGTTAAAGAATCTCCTACTACGACATGGTTTAATGCGGTAACACTATAGAACATTGCATTCACATCTTCCACATTATATGTGTTAAAATTTTCGAGGTTTAATGAAGTGAGAGAAGAGCAACCGTTGAACATATTCTCCATATCTTCCACATTGGTGGTGTTAATATTTTCGAGATTGAGGGTAGTGAGAGAAGTGCAACCGTCGAACATGCTGTGCATGTCTATCACATTCTCAGTATTAATATACTCCAACCCCTGAATGGTATGTAATGCCTCCCAAAATACCAGTGAAAGAGTTAGATCGGAGAACAAGCCGCTTAAATCACGCTCTGGAATAATTAGGTTGCCTGCTCCAGGATTCTCTATAATTACCTGGGTAATGGCATTACGGTTCTCATAAGTAACTGCCGCATGGATGGCCGCTTTTAATGAGGTGCCATTTGGGTTAACAGATACTGTAAGTATATTATTATCTATTGTTGCAATAACGGAGGTAGGCAATAAAGCTCTATAAACTCCAGCCTCTGCAAAGCCATTGGAAACGGGTAGTAACGATGATGCAAAGGAATCCTCCTCTCGCACCCAAACACCACCGTACCCATCCTGCGAAGAGGCGATAATTTGATTGGTAATATTGGAAGTTAAGGAATCTCCTACTACTACATGGTTTAATGCGGTAACACCATAGAACATTGCATTCACATCTTCCACATTATATGTGTTAAAATTTTCGAGGTTT
>CAYJOY010000327.1:2182-2569 GCA_964371885.1 uncultured Lentimicrobiaceae bacterium
GGAAACGGGTAGTAACGATGATGCAAAGGAATCCTCCTCTCGCACCCAAACACCATCGCACCCATCTTGCGAAGAGGCGATAATTTGATTGGAGATATTGGAAGTTAAAGAATCTCCTACTACTACATGGTTTAAAGCGGTAACATCAGTAAAGATGTCAGTGTAAGAATCAACATTTGCAGTGTTAAAATTGGCGAGATTTAGGGTAGTAAGAGAAGAGCAACCGCTGAACATACCCCACATTCTCGTCACACTTTCAGTGTTAAAACTTTCTAGATTTAGGGTAGTGAGGGAAGAACAGTCATTGAACATCCAGGCCATATCCGTCACACTTTCAGTGTTAAAATTGGCGAGATTTAGGGTAGTGAGGGAAGAACAGTCATTGAA
>CAYJOY010000328.1:0-492 GCA_964371885.1 uncultured Lentimicrobiaceae bacterium
ATACAATTTAAAGGGACATTTAGAGATTATCAACAACGGATAATTGATAATTTTGAAAGCCACATTAGCGATAAAAAGGTGCACATAGTAGCCGCTCCTGGCAGTGGAAAAACTATTTTAGGGCTAGAACTGATAAGAAAAATTGGCGGGGCAGCCCTTATTCTATCGCCTACTATCACTATTAGAGAACAATGGGAAGAACGCTTTCGCTCCCTTTTCTGTCCCGATGAAACGACAGGTACATCACTTTATTCTCACGACATTCGCCATCCTAAACTATTAACTTCTATCACCTATCAAGCACTACATGCGGCATACAAAAGAGAGTTAGATATAGAAAAAATTGAAGCAGATGACGAGAGTGAAGAAGCTGAAGTTATTGATTTCAAAGATTTTCAACTCAAAAAAATAATACAAGAAAATCGTATCACTACCATTTGTTTGGATGAGGCGCACCATTTAAAACTCGAATGGCATAAAGCGCTGACAGAA
>CAYJOY010000328.1:502-2549 GCA_964371885.1 uncultured Lentimicrobiaceae bacterium
ATTTGGGAGAGGAGATCTTCATAGTAGCACTCACCGCTACACCACCCTACGATAGCAAAGAGATAGAGTGGAAGCGCTATACCGAACTGTGTGGCGAAATTGATGATGAAATTTTTGTACCGCAACTCGTGGCACAAAAAACACTCTGCCCACATCAAGATTATATCCACTTTAGTTATCCTACACGCGAGGAGAGAATAGCCTGGACTGAATATAAACAGAATATATTTCAAACCGTTGAAGAAATTATTAAAAGTGCGCCATATCAATCCATTCTTAAACAACCCATTTTCACACAATTAAAAGAGCATGAAAGATTTAATATCATCCATTTAAAACCATTACTCGCCATATTGAGCACCCTCTCTCATAGCGGTGCTACCATCCACCCTTCCATAAAAGAAGCTTTCGATTTCGATAAAAAGTTTTATCCCTACAAAGTAGATGATGCCAAATTGGCCTTTAATTTTATTTTGGAAAATCCAGATGTTTTCGGCATAGAAATATGCTCATACATAGAGGAAGAACTCAAAAAGAAGAAAATGGTGAGAGGGAAAAAAGTCCAAATGGATAGGAGCGAGAAACTGAGAAAGAATATGGCAGCTTCGCTAGGAAAACTCACCAGCATTCAAGAAATTGTACATAGCGAATACAGTAATTTGTCGAATCAGCTAAGAATGCTTATTTTAACCGATTACATTAGAGGTGAACTTACCCCTATAATTGGAAGCGACGAACCCATAGATCAAATAAGCACTGTCACAATCTTTGAATCGCTGCGCCGCACCCTTCCTAACTCAATGCGATTGGCGCTTCTTTCTGGTTCACTTATTATTGTACATAGCGAAGTGATGAGTTATGTCACGCAGTTTGCCAACAACCAAGGGATTAAAATTAGCAGCAAGCCGCTTAATGATACTGGGTACGTAGAACTTCAGTTTGCGGGTAAAAGCAAGCAGAAAGTGACCCTTATCACGGAACTATTTAGCAATGGACTAATAGAGATAATTATTGGCACCAAATCGTTGTTAGGCGAAGGGTGGGACGCCCCTTGCATTAACTCATTGATTCTTGCTAGTTTTGTCGGAAGTTATGTCTTGTCGAACCAAATGCGCGGAAGGGCTATAAGAACCGACATTCATCAACCTAATAAAACGGCTAATGTGTGGCACTTAGTTACTATTGAACCTTCTGATGAAAGTAAATTGACATCAGATTCTGGAGAACTCCAAAGTCATAACAACATTTATTCTGAGGATTTTGAGCAATGCCGACGGAAGTTCGAAAATTTTATGGGCCCCAGTTATTGTGGCACTGCCATAGAAAGTGGAATCGGACGTTGCAACATCATTACCCCACCTTTTTACGAGGATGGATTTGCTCGAATTAACAAAGAGATGCTTGCATTAGCTGCCAACCGAGAAGGGATGCGTAACCAATGGATAAACAATGTGCCCATTAACGCTAATTTTTCGGTCATGCAGGTAGAGCAAGTCTCAGCAGAAAGGGTAGAAAAAGCAAAAAAAATAGTAAAAAAGGTTACCTATTACAATGTTGCCATTCTTGCTTTTATCGCTGCTGTTATTGGCTTCTTAACTCAAATATTGCACATTTTCCATGCAACGCTATCCAATTATATTTCGTACACCTCCTCTCAAACCACCCTATTTGGCATTTCATTCCTTATTCTAGTCATTATAATTGCCATACTTCAATTCTCCATCTTCGACATTGTTAAAAAGCTTTCACCCCATAGAAGATTAGAAAAAATACTCAGCGCACTCTTAGACGCTTTACGAAAAAAGGTGATGTTGCAAGCATCAATGCGAAAGTAGAAGTACTTACCTGTACCGATTCCATTGCTTTGGAATGTGGATTGCAATACGCTACGCGCAAAGAGATGCGAATATTTTCAGAAGCGAGCAATCAAATTCTCGAATGTATTGAATCGCCGCGCTATGTAATGATATACCAACTGCGACGTTTCGGGTTTAGAAAGAATCTATACTTCGAAAGTTATTGTGTTCCAGCTGCTATCTCCAATAAA
>CAYJOY010000329.1:0-2513 GCA_964371885.1 uncultured Lentimicrobiaceae bacterium
ATCGGAGAGCGCTATTTTGTATTCCACGCATACACTCTTAACCACAAAATTATTGTAAGGAATATCAACAGTGAGTACCCCTTTGCGAATATGATGCGTTACCTACCAAGCCATGGTATCGTGTTGAATAGTAGCAATATGCGCACTTACGCCTCGTGCGCGAAGCAACGAATCTATAGTGTTGATTTGCAACGGAATCCTCTCTTCAAGAATAAAGCGCATAGGGGCATCAAACACCTTCTCTCGGCTTATATTATTCTCCACTTTAAATACAAATGTGGAATCTTCTATTGTAATGTTGATTACATTTACTTGGCTAAGCGTATCCTTGATGTAATCGATATTGCTGGAGTGCGAAATGACAATAGGAATCGATTCTTCTTTATCACTTTTTATCTCAGATCTCCTTTTACGATCCTCATCCACAATCCTTTGTGCAATAGTGGCCACCTCGCTACCACGCTGCTCTGTACTTTGTATATATTGCGAATAGAGCCAGCCACATTGCACCATAAAAAGTAGTGCCAGCGCAACGGCGGTGAGTACATATATTATCTTTATTCGATTTTTCATGCTGCAAAAGTAATCTATTTTATGGGAAGAAAAATCAGCGATGCCATAGAGTAATGATTTAGTAATATTGGAATAACAGTTTAGTAATGTTTATGCTTGTTATGTTGCTATTTAACCGCTACTTTTGCCACCAAATTTAATTCAAAAAAAATGAAAAAAGTACTATTATTACATGCGCTTATGGGCATAACCGTTGCCACCTTTGCACAGCAGGTGCAAACTGTTGAATTTTCTACAGGCACTTCGCCTATTGTGAACTCCGCAATGCTCCCCGAGCAAAAGGATATTGCACCCGTTCAAATGGAGTTTATTTACGACTACCGATATGTAATAGATACCACCGCCATGGAAAATCCTAAAAGTGCCGTGAAGGATTTGTGTATCTTGCAGGTGGGAAAAGATGTGGCTAAATTCTCTTCGCTTCACCGTATGCGGATAGATTCGTTGCTTGCCACTGCCTCAGTAGAAGAGATTTCGGCGACTCCTGAGAAATTTTCGGGAGGCGATCCATCTGCCCTCTTTAAGAATTTTCCTCAAGGGAAATTCACCACTATCGATAAAATTTCAACCGATTGGATTCGCATTGAGGAAGATATGGAGATCCCTAAGTGGGAACTCACCTCAGAAACCAAGGAGATTTTAGGCTACTCGTGCCGAAAAGCAGTAGCTACCTTCAAGGGGCGTGATTGGGAGGCATGGTATACCGACCAGATAGCGGTGCCCGTGGGACCATGGAAACTCGATGGGTTGCCAGGGTTAGTGTGCGAGGCGTATGATACCGAAAAACACTACCACTATACGTTAGTGGGGACTAGCTCCAATGTAGCGCGCAACCTCACCATTCCCGATGTTCGTTTCAATAAAGCGACGCTAGCAAAATACTACAAAGCCAAACGGAGCTATATCGAAAATCCATTGGCAGGATTGGCAACAAGCGGGGTGCAGATAACCATTATCGACCAATCGACAGGCAAGCCGATGAACGAAGCCGACCTGATTAGCCCCATGCAATACAGTTTTATAGAGCGGTAGCAAGACATGAGAGCTTTGTTTCTTCTATTTTTATCGCTAACACCACTCCTTGCACTGCCGCAAACGGTGGTCGATGCTAGGAGTGATGCCCCCATTGCAGGGGTAATGGTACAGCTTTTAGATGAGGAATTTACACCTATAGAATACACTATAACGAATGCAGAAGGAGCGTTTCCTCCGTTCTCTAAAAATGGGAAGTGGCTGAAATTTAGCGCCATGAATTATCGACCCGATACTATAGAACACGCGAAGTTGCCCAGCAGAATCCCGTTAACGTACGAGGTGATACAAATAGCAGAAGTAACCGTAAACGCCCCCAAAATAACCCTACGCAGCGATACCCTTTCGTATCACGTGGCGAGCTTCGCCGATGAGACCGATCGTACTATTGCCGATGTATTGGAGAAGATGCCTGGCATTGAAATTTCTGAAAGTGGGCAAATTAAATATAATGGGGAGACTATTAATAAGTTTTATATAGAAGGTCTCGATATGATGGACGCGCGTTATAATGTGGCCACTAATGCCATCTCTTTTTCCGATGTAGCCACAGTTGAGGTGCTCGAAAATCACCAGCCTATTCAAGCGCTCGATGGTGTTACTTTTAGCGATAAGGCGGCCATCAACCTCCGTTTAAAAGAGAGTGCCAAAGCAAAATGGGCAGGAACCATAGAAGCAGGCGGTGGGTGGCCTGGAAACTATTGGGGCGAAGCAACGGCGATGTCGTTTGCACATAAGTTTCAAACCATCAACACGCTAAAGACTAATAATACTGGTAAAGATATTACCGCTGAAACGGCGCCCACCTCGTTAATGGAACTGATGGTGCAACAAGAGAATGGAGGCGAAATGGCAGACTATGTTACCATGAGTCCTGAACAGGTACAAGGGGTAACCACCCACTTAGG
>CAYJOY010000330.1:0-2011 GCA_964371885.1 uncultured Lentimicrobiaceae bacterium
TGGGCTTTATGCACGCTACCATTGCCATTGGTTGGCTACTCTTAATTGTGGTGAGTAAATTTGAGGCTACGTTATATTGCGGCTCTATTATTAGTAGACCATGGACGGGGATTTTCTTCCGCTATTTTGAAGGGATAAATGGGCACAGAGCCTACCCTGGGGTTGAAATTTACACCCAAGTGATGGATGGCATTTTGTTATTTATTCTTATTGGCATTACGATGGCTTTCTGCAAAAGGGTTTATTCTCTATTTTTTGGAATGAAAAAAACGACAAAGCATGTACTTTTCGACAAAATCGCTCTTTATTCTATGTGGTTAATTTTCCCATTTCGTCTTTTAGCAGAAAGTTTTACAGCAGCGTGGGCTAACAACGGTGGCTTTATGACCCAAACGCTTGCCTCGTTATTAGATGCAAGGTTTGCACAAAACTACGACATTCTCTTCTGGTGGCTCTACTCATTCGCCCTTTTTGCATTCTTAGTGAGTATGCCTTTTTCGAGATATATGCACATTTTAACAGAAATATGGCTTATCTTTTTCAGAAATCTCAAACTTAAAGAGAGTGTTAAAAGTAGTGGTTACACAAAATTTGAGCTAAGTGCCTGCTCTCGCTGTGGGATCTGCATTGATGGCTGTCCGATTAACTCCGAACTCAATAATACGGCAATTCAACCTGTTTATATGCTGCGCGATATCCGCTACAAAAAGCCTAATCCTAAAGCTATTGAAACGTGTTTACTTTGCAACCAATGCACTAGCGACTGCCCCGTTCTTATTGAGGCTAACCAAATTAGAAAACAGCAACGTAACAAAGGGAGACTCGATACAGCTGGAAATTATCAATATTTAGAAAACGTAAAACCATTTAACTCCATTGGTAGAATTATATATTTTGGGGGCTGTATGTCGCGCCTAACCCCAGCGGTGTCTGAGGCTATGAAAAAGATATTTGAGGCGGCAAAACAAGACTACTGGCACATGGATGAACATAATACCATTTGTTGCGGCAGGCCATTACTACAGCAAGGGTTTAACAAGCAAGGGGAAGAGTTAATACGTGTAAATACGAAACTTATTCAGGAGTCGGGGGCTAAGATATTAGTAACCTCATGTCCAATTTGTTATCAATCGTTTAAAGAAGAGTACAAGGCACTTAACATTGAGATTATGCACCACACTAAATATATTGAAAGGTTAATTCGCAAAGAGCGTATTCATGTTAAAAGTTCCGATATGAGCGTTGTTTACCACGACCCATGTGAATTAGGGCGCGGTGCAGGCATTTATAAAGAGCCTCGCGAGATTATTAAAAAGATAGCCACACTTAAAAAAGCGAAAAAAGAGAAAGAGAAATCGTTTTGTTGCGGTATTAATTTAGGTGATGTTACCTTAGAAATGAGCGATAAAACGAAGATTAGAGATGCTTCGATGCGTAACCTATTAGATACCAAAGCCGACTTAGTGTGTACTGCCTGCCCTATGTGTAAAAAAGCATTTGTAAATGCCAGCGATACCGAGGTGAAAGATATTGCAGAGTTGGTAGCAGAAAATTTAAAGTTAAAGGGCATCTAATAATTCCCCATCAATTTTATAACAATAATTAATATGGACAAAAAATCTCTGTTTTACCCACCTTTGAGCGGTATATTGGCATCTTTTCCCCATTTTTATCATCACATAGCAGGCTATGCTCTTCAAAAAATGAGAAAAATCTACTCAATATCTCAAATCTGGGCAAAGCAATTTTTAGAAGTCCCCTTAAACAATCACAAATAACCATACATGAAGATTATCTGTATAGGGTGGAACTACATCCCTCACATTCAAGAACTTTCGAGTCCGATGCCCGAAAAGCCATGTTTTTTCATGAAGCCTGAAACAGCGTTACTTACCCGAAACCGCCCTTTTTTCTTACCCGATTTCTCTAATGATGTACATTATGAGGTGGAGCTAATATTAAAGATAAACAGGCTTGGTAAAGGGATCTCTCGTAAGTTTGCTTCGCAATA
>CAYJOY010000330.1:2021-2496 GCA_964371885.1 uncultured Lentimicrobiaceae bacterium
AAGCAATTTTTAGAAGTCCCCTATAATAACACACAAAACAGCTGAAAAAGATCAGCTTATTAAAAAATAATATGAAAAAAGAGACTGTAATTTTTGATTTAATTCAGGAAGAGAAGAACAGACAAACCCGCGGGTTAGAACTTATCGCCTCAGAAAATTTTGTTAGCGAGCAAGTAATGGAAGCGCAAGGATCTGTATTAACAAACAAGTATGCTGAAGGTTATCCTGCTAAAAGATATTATGGCGGCTGCCAAGTGGTAGACAAAGTAGAGCAAATAGCAATAGATCGTGCAAAAGAACTATTTGGTGCTGAATGGGCCAATGTGCAACCTCACTCGGGAGCACAAGCTAACATGGCGGTTCTTTTAACATGCTTAAAACCTGGCGATACCTTTATGGGATTAGACCTTTCGCACGGTGGGCACCTTTCGCACGGGTCGCCTGTAAACTCGTCGGGAATCCTTTACAAAGCGGT
>CAYJOY010000331.1:0-2490 GCA_964371885.1 uncultured Lentimicrobiaceae bacterium
CTACAGTGTGAATCTCCTGAAAATGGAACAATTACAATCTGTTTACAATAGCTAGACAAGATATCTAACTCTTTTTCCAAGAACGCCTCACTGTAGTGTCCGTATGGAAAAAAAGAGGTGAATAGTATTATTCTTGCTTCTTTCATCATTATCTAACTTATTATTATACTATAAATTACATCCATTTTTTAGAGATTTATTTCCAACGCCAAAGATAGTTATATTTATTAGTCTCTCGTTTCATCGCCTTTCAAAACATTTTTTGCATTTTCAATTTTCAACATATTGAGAACATGTACAATAAAAACGACAAAGCAGAGAGAGGTAATTACATTAATTAGCTGAAGTATGGTAAGGAACTCTACTTTTAGCAGCGACCCAATGATGATAATGAGGAAAAAAGAGACATTTATACTGATACCGTAGAAGAAAGAGACCTTTAATTTTTGGATAACGTACGGGATAAATGTAATACTTGCCGATACGAAATAGATGTACATGTATAGCGACAACGCGGCGGCATACTCGCCTGCTACCCCCCAGGAGGCACCGAAAACAAACGAAAACAGGGTTTCACCAAAGAAAAAGATTACCAGTGCAGGCACAATGGGGATGGCTATACTTGCTTTTAACACGTTGCGAACCATGGGCATTACATCTTCTTTACGGGCATATTTGTGAGCCAGTTTCCCGTAAAACACCTTCGATAGGACCGAACCAATAAGGGTTACGGGCAACATTATAACGGTAAACATTAAAGAGTAATAACCTAGAATTTGCTCAGAGAAAAATAACGAAATCACAATTGGAGAAATATAATTCCTTAAACTATCAATTAAAACATGCGGAGTGTTCACTTTAAAAAAGTCGATATATTTGTAAAAAACCGGCTTTATATTCTTAACACTTAATGTTTTTGCCGCCAATTTCAGCACTTTAAAATTAACAATTGTCAGATAAATTGTTTCTAGGGTTTGTCCGATAAGGGTTCCCAAAATTAGTCCTCCACTATTAATTAGTTGAAAAGTGCCCACTGTAATATTAGCGGTATTTGCGGTAGCCGATCTGGTAACATTTCCTACCGAAATTTTTCGAAACTGATTTTTCCTAGTATTCCAATTGTTTGTTATTAATCTTATTCCTTGCACCAGCACAAAAAATGGAATTACGATATAGAAAATGGGCAATTCTCCGTCTGTTTGTTTTCCATGGTTAAAGAGTAACAATAACACAAAAAAGAGCAATGATGCGAGAAAGACAAAAACCAATAAACTAAAGCACAGCGAAATAACGTTTAAAGCTTCTTTATCGCTTTTCGGAAGGACGATGGCATTTTCGTATCTAAACATTGATATTATGGCGATAAACGACGATATGGCCACAAACAAAGTGTATTTTCCGTACTCTTCGGGCGAGAAGAGCCTCGTTATAATAGGGGAACATGCAATGGTAATAAACTGTGCCATAACCGTTCCCGTTGCTAACGAAAGGGTATCTTTTAAAAATTTATTCTTTAGCCAACTCATTCTCATATATTAGTGCATAACCGTAATAAAAACATATTCCAAAATAAAACCATATCCATTCGAAAACAAGCGCTGAGCTAGGGGCAATCAGCCCCACAGTCATAAACAACATACTCGAAGCCAACACAATGGCTATAAAACCATTTTCACCACTTATCTGTTTATATATCTTGTTCAATCTTGCAAAAATGGAATAATACACACACAACAACCCTATAAATATGAGCACGCCGAGCGAAACCAACACCTCTATCCAAAAGTTGTGCATATTTACCATTCCACCAGTATAATAGGTAGCTTTATTTATCATAAAATACTCTATGTTTCCAGCTCCCACTCCAAATCCGTAGCTCTCTTTCAAAAACTGAAGACCATTCAATATGAGCCCCATTCGCATACCATCAGATCCCGAGGAGTTAAAATCTATCTTCCTAAATTGAGCTACTGCTTGAAATATTGGTGCAAAAATATCCTTGTCTACACACACTAATGCAATTACTAATGCCGTAGCCGCTGCAATGCAATAGCTTATCTTTATTTGCCGTACCATTTTATACACAAAAAAGAGCAAACCAACACCCAATCCTAACAAACATGAGCGACTATCGGTAAAATACAAGAGTCCCAACGACGAGAGCACCGTCGCATACAGCAATAATTTTATGAAAAAGTGATTTCTAGCTCTTAACAGAATGATAGAAAAAAAGATAGAAGTGGTAATGAGTACCGCATAGTTATTCGTGTTGCCGCACCATACTACCGGATTTCGGTTATTTTTAAATATCTCAACCAGAACACTATCCGACAAAAACAAATAATTACCTGTTAGCACTTCGTACCAACCCAGCACCGACATTAAAACAAACATGGTCTGCATGACTGCAATAGGTCGATATTTATGATGCTCTATTTTAAGATTATAAAAAAGGATAAAGACTGTTAACACTCCAAAGAAAGAGAAGTA
>CAYJOY010000332.1:0-1803 GCA_964371885.1 uncultured Lentimicrobiaceae bacterium
ATGTTGCTATAAATAAGCAGCTTAAGGTTTTTTTGATTTTCATATCTTTTAATTTAAATTTTCTTATGTTTGATACATTAAAAAATGTATTTTTGCAACTTGTTTTTACAGAAAGTAATAACCTTTTTTTTATAGAATTATTATATTATATTTAACATTTTTCTCTAATTTATCATGGAAAATCATCAATCAACCCCATTTCGCCAAGAATCTCGAACTCGTAAATTTTTTAGAGTAGTATTAGGCTCAATGGTAGGCTTCCTATTGGCCTCTATTATCACATCAGTTATTAGCCTTATCTTTATGTTTGTTTTTATTGCGGCATTAGCAATTTCGCAAGAGGAGATAGTGGATGTAAAACCCAACACTATCTTGAAATTGTCGCTCGAGAAAACCATTGTAGAACGTGCTCAGGATGACCCATTTGCAGGGACCCCATTTAGCGAGTTAAGCCCTAAACAAATGGGTTTGAACGATGTTTTAAACGCTATTTATAGTGCAGCCAACGATCCCAATATAAAAGGGATAAGCATTACCTCTTCATTTGTAATAGCGGCAACGGCCTCGTTGGAAGAAATTAGAGAAGCACTCCTCTATTTTAAAGCACAGGGGAAATTTGTTTACGCATATTCTAACTATTATGCACAAAATGGCTACTATTTAGCTTCGGTTGCCGACGAAATTTATATTAACCGAATGGGTGCCATCGACTTAAAAGGGATGGCGGCTAATGTGATGTTTTACAAAGGTTTAGCCGATAAGTTAGAGATAGATATGCAAATTATTAGACATGGTACCTTTAAAAGTGCTGTTGAACCTTTTATGTTAGATAAAATGAGTGATGCTAACAGATTGCAAATGACAACTTTAATAGATGATCTTTGGTCGGTAGTTTCGGATGGGATTATTGCTGAAAGAAAAATTTCGGAGGAGAAACTCTCCATAATAGCAGATAGTCTATACGGAAGTACCGCTACTTTAGCACTCCAACATCAGCTGGTTGATAAAATTGCTTACTATGCCGAATATGAAGCGATGCTGAAAGAGAAAGCGGGTGAGTTAGAAGAACTGAACTATATTTCGGTAGATAAATATGCTAAAACCATTGAAAACACAGAAACTCTTAAGAAAAATGAGCCTGCTAACTCGGTAGCGGTAATTTATGCTTTTGGTAATATTATAGATGGTAAAGGTCCTTCTAATGTAATTGCTTCCGATGATATGTCGAAAGTGATTAAAGAGGTAAGAGAAAATGATGATGTAAAAGCGGTGGTGCTAAGAATAAATTCGGGTGGCGGTAGCGCGTTGGCATCTGAAATTATTTGGAAAGAGATGGAGTTACTGAAAGAAACAGGGAAAAAAGTGGTGGTTTCAATGGGCGACTACGCCGCTTCGGGAGGCTATTATATGGCTTGTAATGCCGACCACATATTTGCACAACCCTCTACACTAACAGGCTCTATTGGTGTATTTGGAATGATTCCATCTTTCCAACGTTTTATGAAAAATAAACTAGGAATTACTACCGATGTGGTGAAAACGCACGCCCACTCAGATTATGGAACAGGAAGATTATTAGATGATTATGAAATAC
This sequence comes from uncultured Lentimicrobiaceae bacterium, assembly GCA_964371885.1. Taxonomy (GTDB): domain Bacteria; phylum Bacteroidota; class Bacteroidia; order Bacteroidales; family WCHB1-69; genus CAYJOY01. The sequence goes on from CAYJOY010000332.1 coordinate 1,595, forward strand.
ATACTATCCAAACGCAAATAGAAGAAATTTATGGCCTCTTTACAAAAAGGGTGGCAGATGGCAGAGGAATGAGCGTAGCAGCGGTCGATTCTATAGGTCAAGGTCGTGTTTGGTCGGGAATGAAAGCTAAAGAAATTGGATTAGTTGATGAATTAGGAGGCTTGAAAGATGCTATTGCTTATGCTGCTCAGTTGGCCGAATTAACCGAT
>CAYJOY010000332.1:1813-2477 GCA_964371885.1 uncultured Lentimicrobiaceae bacterium
AACAATCGATGAATGTGCGTGCCGAAACAAAACTTGCCGAAGAGTTAGGACCTTTCTACACCACTTTTAAACAATTACAAACCATTAGTGAAATGGAGGGGATACAAGCACGAATTCCTTACTCTCTGGAAGTGAAGTAATAAGGAATGTTTGCTCATCCATTTTATATCTATCTTATAGTAATGGCCATAATTGCAGTGTTTACCTTTGTAGCACTGCAATTTGTGGACGCTGGCTACGGAATAGCGCGCACAAAAAAATGGGGATATACCATTAATAACCGTGTAGCGTGGTTCTTAATGGAGTTCCCTATCTTCTTTTCCATGACGGTAATATGGCTCAGCTCCGACCATACCTTCGAATTGGTGCCACTCCTATTCTTTCTCATCTTTCAAATCCATTATTTTCAACGGGTTTTTATTTTCCCTTTCCTCATAAAAGGGAATGGAAAAATGCCCATTGCCATCATGCTCATGGGCATGGTGTTTAATGTGTGTAACGCCATCATACAGGGGTATTGGATCTTCTATATGGCATACAACCCCCACTATCCCGCACAGTTCGTAACACAAGGAACCGATTACCTTACCTCGGTACCATTTATAACAGGAACAGCTATCTTTTTTATTGGGTTTTATATCAACCTTCGCTCCGATTATATTAT
>CAYJOY010000333.1:0-2472 GCA_964371885.1 uncultured Lentimicrobiaceae bacterium
GGTACTTGCGTGGTTGTGAGGTCATAGCGTTGGGTTTAAGAAGTTGCAAATATAGGATTTTTTTTGGAGCAAACCTTGTATTCCATTCTACTTTTATGTGATTCTTTTGCTCATAATTAGAAGTCTCCAAGAAGGTAAAGAGGCACGTTTACATAGCTTTTTCTTAGACGGGGACGTGATGCACAGCTATTCCATCCCTATATTCGTCTTTCCGACAATATAAAGTGGTCTGTTCAATACATTTTTGTTAATACGACTCATGTATTCACCTAGGATACCAATGGATATTAGCTGAATGCCACCTAAAAACATAGCACTTATAATAAGCGAAGTCCAGCCTGTAACTACTTTGTTTAAAATAAAATAAGAGTAAACGGCGTACAATATTATAATAAATGCCACGAACGAAAAGAAAAATCCTAACTTAGTAACTAATTGGAGAGGTTTATCTGAGAAACTAGTAATTCCATCCATAGCAAAACGAAGCATCTTACTTAATGGGTAGCCCGTTTTTCCGTGTTTTCTTTGATCTCGAACAAATAAAACCTCAGTCTGATTAAAGCCTAGCCATGCTATTTGTCCACGTAAAAATTTGTTTTGCTCGGGCATTTGCTTCAGATAGCGTACTACTTTTTGGTCTATCAACCTAAAATCGCCAGTATCTATAGGAATATCAATATTGGTAATTTTCCTCAAGACACGATAAAACATTTTTGCAGTTATTTTTTTAAAGAGACTTTCTCCTTTTCTTTCCTTACGTCGTGCATATACTACTTCGTACCCTTCCTTATGCTTTTCAAACATCTCTAATATTAACTCTGGAGGGTCTTGCAAATCGCCGTCAATAATTACGACTGCTTTTCCTCTACTTGCATCTAAGCCAGCTGTAACTGCTATTTGGTGTCCAAAATTTCGACTTAAATTAATGTAAACCACTCGAGAATCTATCTCCGTAAGCTTTAATAATTCCAAGAATGAATGATCTTTACTCCCATCATTTACAAATATAAGTTCGTAATTTTCTGATATTTGAGCAACAGTACTGACCAATCGAGCATGTAATTCTTTAATAATCTGCGCCTCATTATATATTGGAATTACGACAGAAATGTCTATTTGCTTTTTACTTTTTTCCATAAATTCTATATCTTACAATACTCTTTTCTGTTTCTATAATTTCGTGTATATAATTTTCTTCCACATATTGTTTCACATGAGGTTGATGAGCTATTACCTCATCTAAAACATCTAATTTCCTCCAATCCTTCAATGAAATTTTTACTCCGTTGTCGTTTAAAATATTTATATAGAATAGGTTATGGGTATTGTACTCGTCGTAAAGCAAATATTGTTGGTGCAAATTATGTTCACCATTAACTGCCTCTTTTAAAAAGTAGCCTATTTCATAAAACTCCTTATTCCAAGGTAACTCTTGTGGTTTATAGGTTTTTTTTACAATCTGTAAGTAAGGATAAATGGCTACTAACACTAAAAAAATATAAGGGACAACGCGCCATATAATTCTGCTATTTATTTGTTTTATTTCTCTTAATTTGTTAAAAATGAAATAGATAATTGTGGTTGTTAGTAATGCCATAAAAGGATATAAAGGGACATCGTACCACTCGAGTTTGGTTTGAGCCGAGGATATTACCAAGAAATAAGTAACAACCATTAAGGCAGAAAAGCCTGTAATTTTCTTTACTAAATTTTCTTTTGATAGAATTCCCAGAATGAAACCTATTGGCAATAAATAATACCAGAATGCAAACCGTTCTGAAAAGTTATTATAGTAAAACCAAAATCCATGATTATGATATTCGATAGTTTCTAAGAATCTGCCTCCCAATTCATTAAGTTGAACAGCTGCAATGTATCCAGGATTTTGCATTTCTCTTAATCCATAATATCCTAGTACTAAAAGCAAAAAAGAAAACAGTCCTATATAAAAATGTTTATTTTTTAATAATGGCAGGAATTGTTTTGCTATAATTGAATAAATAAAAATAGCTGGTAGAAACAGCAATCCAGAAACGCTTTTAGTAAGTACAGCTAATGCAGTGGCTAGATAAAAGAGATATAGATATTTGTTTGTTTGTTTGTTTTCGCAAAAAAGAAAAAAAAGCAAGGCTGCAGCTGTTGTAAATAATGTTAGCAAGCTGTCATAATCGCCTGTTCTTGAGGCATGGTGTCCCACATACCCCTGCGAGGTAAATAATATGAATGCTGCAATTACTCCAAACCATGGTTTTTTAAGATAGCGCGAAGAGAAAACCATTAGAAGGATACCTGTAAATAATGCCGCCAAAGCGGAGGGGAGGCGAACGGCCAACTCGTTAACTCCTAATATTTTCATGAAAAGTACTTGGATCCAAATAAGCAAGGGGGGCTTTGTATTCCACATATCTGGTGCCCCATTACAGTGCGTAACTATTAAATCGCCATTTTTCAACATCTCGTAGGCGTTTATTG
>CAYJOY010000334.1:0-2441 GCA_964371885.1 uncultured Lentimicrobiaceae bacterium
CTTCACTATGTTAGATTTTACCCCAGCAGGCTTCTACAACAGTGCTACGCAACGTTTCGAGAAGCTAACAGTGTATGGTGCCTTATGGTGCAGTAGCCCAACAGGTCAACCCACTATTGGTCAACTCGATTGCTTCTGTCATCAATTTGAGGTGGTAGAAACGGTTCCACAACATCGCTATAGTGTGCGTTGTGTAAAGGATTAGCAATGAATAATCGTGGGCTAAAATTTTAAGTTTAACCCAAAATGAATTTTTCCATTACGAAAAGAAAGCGGGGTTTCGCTCACTTTGCCTAGAGCATAGCTGATGTAGAATAACCCCGCTTTTGTTTCAAAATTCATCCCTAAACCAAAACCAAAAGGGAAATCTTGGTGATAACTTTCGCTGAGATTTCGCTCATACCACCCACCGTTAAAGAATGCGCTAATATAAGTAATTTTGGCCACTAAAAAGCGCAACTCTATCTTCCCAAAAGTATACGATGAAGCGGTAATAGAGCGGTCGTCAAATCCCTGCAGGGAGTGCATGCCGCCCAATCTAAATATTTCGTTGTAAAGAAGGTGCTCTCCTAGCAGAGTTCCCCCCGAAGCCTCTAAGGCTAGCACCCACCGTTTGGCCAATGGAATATAGCCAATGGCGCGCCCTATAAGGCGGTAGCGAAGTGCGCGTAACTCCTCGCCCGTAGCCTCTACAATATCCTCACCTCTGCTGTTACCCACCGCAACGTTCCCGTATAGCGAGTATCCTCGCCGTGGATTGTACAAGAAATCAGAGGCTTCATACAAAAATTCAACCCCATATAACCCCCGCTTTGTATTGCTTAAGCCAGCCGCTTGGGCAGCCAACGTGTCGCTTAAAAGTACATTCGAAGTGCTATAGTCAAACATCAGTTTCAAATAGTTCATCCCCGAAAATGAATAGTTAATACCAGCTACATAGTTCATATTTAAGTAGCTAGTATCCTTTTTATCTAATTCTAATTGCCCGTCAATACCAAAAGGGGTCGAGAATAAATAGGGAAACTTTATGGCAATGTTCAAATATTGCGAGTAACGCTCGGTGGCGCGCCAGTGCAAAGCAATAGTCTCTGCCTGCTTCAACACATTGGCAAGTTGCAACTGCAACTCCCCCGAAATAGCCACCTTCCCAGTCTGTTCGTTAACAGGAACCAACCCAACATAACCATCAAACTGATTGGTCTTCCGTTTCTCTAAAAAAAGATATAACGACGCCTTTTCATCGCTAAATTCAATCGATGCGGGCGAAACCTCCTGCGCAAATGGTAAAGTAGTGAGTATTTGCGATACTTTCGACATTTGATCTTCTCGATACATTTTCCCCTTTTTGAAATTGCAAAAACCCTTGAAAAAATGTTTGTTCAATCGCAAATCTCCCCGAATTACAATAGTATCGTAAACAATAAAATTCCCCTTGTCTATCTGTAAAATGGCTCCAAATCGATTGGTATCTAACACAATGTCTTGTAATGAAATTTGTGCAAAAGGGTACCCGTTATTTTCGAAATAACTGAGCATTTTCTGGCTAAACTCTCGATACAAAATAAGTGGTAAGCCCTCTTCTTCTATCATATTATGCAAACGAGCCTCCTTAATAAGTGTAGTAGCAGTGCTGTCAACCTGAATGTAATATAATGGATCGCTTTCTCCTTTGTGCGCTCTTCTCGTTTGAGCATCAGCCGATAAAAAAGAAAGCATTAGAGAAATAATAGCGAAAATAGCACCCCATTTCAATAAAAGAAAACGAAAAAAATAGAATAAACTACTCATTAGTGTACGCTTGAGATTAAGGGTATTTCTTTCATCTTTAAGTAAGAGAGAAAATAATTTCTTAGCAATATGCGACTAATAGAACTGCAACATATCCAATAACTAACGGCTTGTTGCAAGCCAAGATCAAATGATGTAGAACCTGTGTTAAAAAATAATTTTAGAAATAGCACGTTATTCGATATTGTTTTATATTTTTGCCAATCAAATAATATAACGTAAATGAGAAAAAATATTGTAATTTTATTAGGATTAGGATTAGTAGCTTTAATGTTAACTTCGTGCGCAACACGCACAAAATGTGCTGCGTATGGGCACTACTCCTACCACGAAATAAGTGTAGAAACCACCGATGAAAATCTATAAATCGCTGATATTCATTTTGCTCTTTGCATCCTTCTCACAACTATCTGCTCAAGATGTTGGCGAAGTAGAAATGCAACAAGTAAAAGCTAAGCAGTGGGACCTTTCCGTTTTTTTTCACACTTCGGGCGCTGGTATAGGTTATAGGTATGGAAAAACTCCGAACCATTTTAACAGACATCTCTTAGAAATTGACTATTTAATACACTTTGAATACAAAGCAGTATTAGGTAAAAATGAGTATTTCCCCTATTCGCGGTCGTATTGTTACGGGAAAATGTACGATATGA
>CAYJOY010000335.1:0-354 GCA_964371885.1 uncultured Lentimicrobiaceae bacterium
GGAGATCATCAGCACGGTGTCGTTGTGGCTAATCATCCCAAGATCGCCATGTAGCGCCTCTACGGGGTGAAGAAAAAAAGCGGGAGTGCCTGTGCTCGATAAGGTAGCAGCAATCTTTGCCCCTATAAGCCCCGATTTGCCAATGCCTGCAATTACCACGCGACCACCACGTTGGTAAATTTCCGCTACAGCACCTTCAAAATCGGAAGTTATGAGCTCGCGTAACTGTAAAATAGCTTGGGCTTCAATATTAAATACCTCTATGGCTGTTTGTTGTATCTCGTTCATCTGTTTTGAAATTGTCCGCGAAAATACATTTTTTTTCTAAAGAAAACGTTAACCGTTGCTAATTAT
>CAYJOY010000335.1:364-2408 GCA_964371885.1 uncultured Lentimicrobiaceae bacterium
AAGTAGAGGCACCCCATCATTTATATATCTTTAAAACTTGTTAAAAAGTGCTCTAAACGGCAGCAGCCAGAGTAAGCACCGATATTTTTACCCCCTCTATTTTGTCTAATTGGCTAGCCACCGCCTCAATTGTTGCCCCTGTGGTAAGCACATCATCTATAATTAAATAGTGTACCCCCTTTTCTACCAATTCGTTGTTAAGAGAAAACTTCCCTTTTACATTCTCCCAACGCTCTAAACGGCTTTTCTTCGTCTGGGTTTCGGTAAAATAGTCTCGAAGAATAATGTCGGTGCGAATAGGAATGCCGCATGCATGTTGAATCCCTAATGCTATCTGTTCGCTCTGATTATACCCTCTTTTCTTTAACTTTTTTTTGTGCAATGGAACAGGAATTAGGATGTCAATATCCTTAAGTTGCTCTTTAAGTTGTTGCCCATAATACTCCCCAAGGTAAATGGCTAAAGCTTTGTTGCCATAGTATTTTATGTGTTGTAAAATTTTCTGACTAACACTCCCTTTTTTATAATAGAGTAAAGTGAAGATCCTCTCCATTTTTATCCTCCCGTAAAACAACTCTTCAAGGGGCGAGTGCTCAAGGGTATGGAATTTCGTTTCTGGGAGTTTGCAAAAGCAGAGCAAGCAAAAATGGACTTCTTTGGCAAGCAGTGGGGCTCCACATGCAGCGCAGAATCGCGGGTAAAAAAATGATAGTAAAGCTCTAATGATTTCGCGCATAGTTAAATGAGTATTAATGGTGGTACAAGTTTTACTTTCTTAAAAGTGATGACGTGCAACTGTCAGTATCACAAATTCGTTCTCGTCTATTAATATAAAACAAATAAAAGGGTAGGATAGGGGTATTTGCATCGGTTAACAAGTTAAAGAGTTAATGTCGTTTTTTTAGTTATTGTTGCGCCTAACTTCTTTAGGCACAACTCAAGTGCAAAAATAATGTTTTTTTTTGAGATCTCCTTTAATGTGTCAAAGAAATTTTCCTATTTTCGCAGTTGTAAATACATCTTGTTGGAAATTAGAATTTATTATTTTTGTACCTTAAATTCAAGAGTTTTGCCCGACCATTTGCCAGTTAATGAGCTTCTCGCTACAAATGGATGTAAACAGCAGAGAAGCTCACAGAAGCAATATGAAAAGATTTATTATTTAACTGTTTTTTCAACTACTAGTAGTATCAATATTAGCTCAACAAAATGACGAAGTATTTTCGCAAGGAGTTGAGTGTGTGGAAAACGGAGACTACGAATGTGCCATAGAGAATTTTTCTCTTTTGGCAGAGATGGATGACATCTCTTCAATGGTGAACTTAGTATACATCTATGCGAACAATGATGATTACAATAATGCATTAAAATGGATGGAACGTGCTGCCGAATTAGGCGAGCCTAAGATGCAAACTTTATTAAGTTACTTCTACTTATCCCCCGAGGGAGAGATAGAACCAGATACTACAAAAGCAATAAAATGGATGAAAATTAGGGCAGAAGCCTCCAACGATACCACGGCGCAATATAACCTAGCTATGGTTTATTTAATGCATAATGATAAGTATTACGACGTAGATGAAGCTATTCTATGGCTGAAAAAGGCAGCAATCATGGGGATGACCTCTGCTGCGACAAAGCTGGGAATGATGTATTGTGATGGAGTTAAAGGTTTGGAAAATGATTATACAGAGGCACATAAATGGTTGGAACTTGCCGCTAAAAAAGATGATAATGTAGCCCAGTATTATTTGGGATATATGTATGGAACTGGCAAAGGGGTGAAAGTTAGTAATAAAAAATCGTTAAAATGGCATAAGAAAGCTGCTGCAAATGGAAATACAGGGTCGAAAGCTATAGTTGAAATTTTAAAAACGTTTTAATGTAACGTATGTCCATCCCCAACCTTATAATCATGCTTTTCAAAAAATGAGAAAAATCTACTCAATATCTCATCTCAAATCTAGGCAAAGCAATTTTTAGAAGTCTCCTAAAAAAATGAGGATTCTTTGGTTATGTACAAATTTTATGGGTAAAACTGCAA
>CAYJOY010000336.1:0-2394 GCA_964371885.1 uncultured Lentimicrobiaceae bacterium
TAATTACCCATTTCGAAATGTCATTGAAGCAAATGAATCTCCCTTATATTATAGTAGACACGCGAAGCTACGACGGACTAAGGTTGCTTAAAAAGTGCCGCAAACATTCTATCGTTAACAAAAATCATACACATATTACAGGAAAATTGATAGCAGTGCATTAATTTTAAGCTGTTTGAGTTGTGAACTTATAAAACAATAGATATGATTCTTAGTTGAATAATTTGTAGCCCATTTCGAATAAGTATGATGTACAAATTTCGAATAATAAGAGGTTTTTGAAATGCTATTGTAAAACTGTAAAAATACCTTACTCTTTCATTCCATAGAATAGAGTGCTACTGCGTTCTTCGCTCCATAAAGTGGTGAATAACTCCTTGATTTTAGATGTAGTAACTGCATGGTACTTTTCAATCTCTTCTTCAAAATCTTCAACACAACTCATCGTTTCAGATATTGCTAAAACGGAGGCACGATCTTCTACTTTAATACAGTTTTTAAGCACTAACGAAGTAACATTGTTTTTCACCTTTTGTAAGGCATAGTCAATATCTTTTTCTGCCATCAACATTAAATACTTCTGAATCTCTTCGTTGGCTTTTTCTAAATTAATGTCGGGAAGAGGTCGTGCTAGAAATACCAAAAGCCCAGGGTCGAAAGTCGCTGTTACGTAACTGTTAATGTCGGTAAAATATTGATTTTTAAGAACAAATTCTTGGAATAAGAATGATGATTGCCCATTTCCTAATATATCGGAAAGGAGGTCGTATGCATAAAAATCAGGGTGTGTACGTCCTACTATATTCCATCCTTTTAGAAGCATAGGGTAGGGGACATCGGCACTAATTTTCTTGCTTTTAGCTGTTGGTTTAGTCGCCTCTTGCTGATAGTTTCTAACGATAGGTTTTCCAGAAGGGATATCACCAAACCATTTTTCTACCAAAGGAACCATTTCTTCAAAGCGTACATTCCCAGCAATACAGATTACCGCATTGTTAGGTTGGTAATATTTTTGGTAGAAATCTTTTACGTTTTGCAGGGTAATACTTTCAACATGCGATAACTCAAGCCCAATGGGTAACCATTTGTATGGATGTTTATCAAACGTAAAATCGTTGAATTTAATCCACATATCGCCGTAAGGTTTGTTTAAGAAACTTTCTTTAAATTCCTCTATTACCACTTGTTGCTGAACTTGAAAACTCCGTTCATCAAGATTAAGAGCCATCATCCTGTCAGATTCAAGCCATAGTACGGTTTCTAAGTTCTGCGATGGAAGTGTAACATAATAGTTAGTAATATCTTGAGATGTATACGCATTGTTAATGGCACCTACTTTCTGTAGATGTGAATCGAAGTTATCGGCATGTTTAGAGCCAGTAAACATTAAGTGCTCCATTAAATGTGCTAGCCCTGTGTAGGGTTGTAGTTCATCGCGCGAGCCTACCTTATATATAATATTAGTAGTAACCAGTGGCGTGGTTGCATCTTCATGAACAATGAGACGCAACCCGTTAGCCAATGTGTATCTTTTAAAAGGAATACTCCTCATTATTAGTTGTTTGCTTGTTTTTCGGCCCGTTTTCTATCGTTTTCGTCTAATAAAATTTTACGTAAACGCAACGATTTAGGAGTAATCTCTAAATATTCATCTTTATTAATGAGTTCCATATACTCTTCTAACGAAAGTTTAATAGCAGGTGCAATTCTCACTTTATCATCTGCACCCGAAGCACGCATGTTCGTTAACTTTTTCGATTTGCAAACATTTACCACTAGGTCGTTTTGGCGAATATGTTCCCCAATTACCTGTCCAACGTAAACATTATCGCCAGGTTCTATGTAGAAAGCTCCTCTATCCTGCAACTTATCAATAGAATACGCATACGATTGTCCTGTTTCCATACAAATTAATGCTCCTGCATGGCGTCCTGGAAGTTCTCCTTTCCATGGTTCAAATTCAATGAATCTGTGCGACATGATTGCCTCACCTTCGGTAGCCGTTAAAATTTGATTTCTTAACCCAATAATACCACGAGATGGTATTCTAAAATCTAAGTGGTTTCTATCGTTAATAGTTTCTACCGATAATAGATCCCCTTTTCTTCTCGCCACATAGTCGATAACTCTACTTTGGAAAGCCTCTGGTACTAATATTGTAAGTTGTTCAATAGGTTCGCAAACTACGCCATCTATTTCTTTAATAATTACCTGAGGTTGACCCACTTGTAGCTCGTATCCTTCTCTGCGCATAGTTTCTATAAGTATTGAAAGATGTAGAATCCCACGTCCGTATATGTTAAGCATATCAGGCGAATGTGTCTCTTCGATGCGTAGTGCTAAGTTCTTCTCTAGCTCGGCGAACAATCTGTCGCGGAGGTGGCGCGAGGTAAC
>CAYJOY010000337.1:0-2368 GCA_964371885.1 uncultured Lentimicrobiaceae bacterium
TGTCTAAAAATTTTACCTTTGCCACTTCATATTGCACCTTTTATCTACAATTAGAAAATTTATTAAAAATTTAAATTATAAAAAAAGCGACCCTTTTCCAATCTTTACTCCCTATTGTTATGTTATTAATTTTAGTGATGGTAAATATTTTTGGCACGTCGTTAGATACGTTAGGGGGTGCCAATCAATTATCGTTGCTTTTAGCGGCTGCAGTTGCGGGGAGCATTGCCACTTATAATAGGGTGTCGTGGGATCATCTTCTAAAGAGCATCGTTTCCCATTTTGCCACCGCAGTTCCCGCTATTTTGATATTGCTGATGGTGGGTGCCTTTTCAGGTTCGTGGATGACATCGGGCATTATCCCTACTATGATTTATTACGGACTAGAGATATTACGACCCGAGTACTTTTTGCCTGCCACCGTAATTATCACCTCAATCATATCGTTAGCTACGGGAAGTTCGTGGACAACCGTTGCAACCATTGGGGTTGCTTTAATAGGAGTTGGGCACGCTTTAGGAATAGATGCTGCTTGGAGTGCAGGTGCCATTATCTCTGGTGCTTACTTTGGAGATAAGCTATCGCCGCTGTCTGATACCACAAACCTAGCCGCTACCGTAGCAAAAGTAGACCTCTTTGAGCATATTAAATTTATGCTATACACCACTGTCCCCTCCATTATTGTAACCATCGTTATTTTTATAGCCATAGGGTTGTTGTGGGGCAATGAAACTGCTCCCGCTGCAACTGTTCCCCATTTTAAAGAAATAATAGAGAATACCTACCGTATCTCACTATGGATGTTGTTAGTGCCGGTGGCTGTTATCTTTTTAATAGTGAAAAAAATACCAGCTATCCCACTTTTGCTAATTGGGAGTTTACTGGGAGTGGTGGTAGCTCTGTTTTTTCAACAGGAGTACCTCCAATCGCATTACGGTAATAATCCTCTTACTGTAGCTGCTTATTATGAGTTGTTAACGCAGACATTATTTGGAAGTTTTGGTCCGATAACGGGCAACATTGCTATCGACGAGCTTTTTGCCACAGGGGGAATGGGGGGCATGATGAATACGGTTTGGCTAATTATTACCGCAATGACCTTTGCGGGGACCATGGCAGCAGGTGGGTTTATTGAAAGGATATCGGAAGCAATATTAATAAGGGTGAAAAGCAGGGCAGGTTTAGTAACAGCTACCTCGGCAACTGGGGTGGTATCGAACCTAACCTCTAGCGATCAATATGTCTCGATTGTAATATCTGGGGAGATTTATCTTTCCTCATTTGAAAAAAAAGGGGAAGATAAATGTTTGCTAAGTAGAACAATAGAAGATAGTGTAACCGTTACTTCGGTTTTGGTGCCGTGGAATACATGTGGAGCAACGCAAGCCTCTATACTTGGGGTTGCCACAACTGCCTATCTCCCTTTTGCCTTCTTTTGTTGGTTGTCGCCACTCATGACGCTCGCAATGGCATGGACAAACACCTATCAGAAGAGAAAAGTATTCCCAGCAAATAAAAAGTAGGTGTGATGAGAAAACAATTTAGCAATATAAATAAGATAGAAATATGAGAAAAAAAATACCCAATTACATTAAGATTCTAATAGGAATGGTGCTCGGTTTACTGTTAGGTATAGTGGCTGTTCATTGTAATTTTGCCTTTTTAATTGAAGATTGGATTGCCCCATTTGGCGATATTTTTATGCGTCTTCTTAAAATGATAGCCCTCCCTTTGGTTTTAGTCTCTTTAATAAAGGGTATTGGGGGGCTGAAAGAAATTTCAAAGCTGGCTTCGTTGGGGGTGAAGACACTACTGCTCTACACCACCACTACGTTATTTGCTATCGTGATAGGGGTGATGTTAGTGTTGAGTATTAAGCCAGGAAATGTAGTTTCGGAGGAGGCATCGGCTAACCTTACCGCCAATTACTCCGATGATATTGCCCTCCATTTGAACAAAGCCGACAACCAAGCCAACACCTCGCCATTGCAAGGGCTTGTGGATATGTTTCCAGAAAATGCGTTTCAGGCCATTGGCGATAATAGTGCCATGTTGCAAGTTATTATCTTAGCCCTCCTAATTGGGATAGCTACAGTGCTTATAGGAGAGAAGAAAGTGGCACCGTTTATGTCGTTAATGGAAAGTTTAGATCTAATAATCATGAAGATAATAGACATTATAATGTGGTTAGCCCCCTACGGAGTAGCGGCACTATTGGCCAATATGATTGTAGACAGCGCGGGCGACACCTCGCTCATTGCCGCTTTAGGGTTGTATACCATTACGGTAGCAATAGGGCTCTTCCTTTTAATGTATGGTTTTTACCCAATGTTAATAGTGTTGTTTACCAATATTAAATTGAAAAAGT
>CAYJOY010000338.1:0-1999 GCA_964371885.1 uncultured Lentimicrobiaceae bacterium
TTCGATGGTAATGGCATCGCTTTTTCTTGAGTGCCACCTTAAATTTTCAATAGCACACTGTAACTTTCACCTGCGCGGCGAAAATGCCAATAACGATATGAAGTTTGTGCAACAGTGGGCAGCAAAACACCAAATTACCTGCTATGTGCAAGAGTTCGATACTTACGCGCTGCTCGAGAAATCGAACCTCTCGCTAGAAATGTTGGCGCGCGAATTGCGTTACAACTGGTTCGCCACATTTACCAAATACAATTATATATGTACGGCGCACCATGCACAAGATAATATTGAGACCCTCTTCCTAAACCTGCTGCGTGGCACAGGGTACCGCGGAATAAATGGCATAGCCACACAACGAGAGCAATACCTCCGCCCTTTACTCCATGTCTCCTCCCGCGATATTGAAGAGTATGCTAACGAGTTGATGCTAGAATACTGCATCGATGAGTCTAATTACGAAAATCTGTTCCATAGAAATAAAATTAGAAACCAAATCCTCCCTCTGCTGCAGGAAATAAACCCTCAGTTTCAAAATGTATTACAGAAAAATATCGAGGTGTTTAATAAACAGTATCAGTTTTATGACTCAGAGATGAAACAGAAACTGAAAAAACATTGTGTTCAAAAAGAGAAAAGTTGCGAAATTAATATCAATCATTTGTTAAACGAAACGCATGCTTCACTCATTCTTTATGAAATATTGTCGCCAGCGGGGTTTAATACAACACAAATAGATTTAATATTCAGTTCTTTATCGCAACATGCCGGGAAAATGTATGAATCGCCAACCCATGTTTTATTAAAAGATAGAGAGGCACTCATATTGACTGTTTCTGAAATGTATCATCACACATTTTCAACCATAATCAATAATATTGAAGAACTGCAGAACGCTAACTTCGAGATAGTACACTATATTGGGAACGATTTCTCATCGATTAAAAATGAGAAAAATATCTTCTTGATAGACGCTAATTTGTTGCAGTTTCCAGTTACTATCAGAAATTGGAAAGAAGGGGACTTTTTTTATCCTTTTGGAATGAATTTTAAGAAAAAATTAAGCAATTTTTTTTCAGATAATAAGTTTAATAGAATTGAAAAACAACAAACACCATTGCTCTGTATTGGAAACGATATAGCATGGATTGTAGGGCATAGAGCCGATAATAGATTTAAAATAACTGATAAAACAACAGCTTTTTACAAAATAACATATAATGGAGAACAGTAACAGTTTTAACGATAATTCACGAAATATATTCAATCAACCGTCCCATGAGCGTCCTCAAATGCTCACTTTCTTGTGTATTCTCACCTTTATCTCGTCAGGGATTTCTGCTTTAGGCTTTTTGTCGCTGCCATCTGCTATGCCAATAATGGAAATATTAGTGCAGTCTGGCTCCTATGGCGCAGATATGACTGCTGCCTACGAAAAACTAAAAGTGTCCCCAAATTGGCATTTTTACCTACAGTCGTTATTCTATGCCACATCGTTAACAGGTGCCATATTAATGTTTCAACTCAGAAAAATTGGGTTTCATCTCTATGCAATAGCGCAAATAATTATCCTCCTTTTCGATATGTTTGTTATGAATGAAGATACCGTTTCACTATATTCAATTATAGGCTGCTTCTTGTGGATAGGCTTGTATGGAATGTACTATAAATATTTAACACGATAGTTTTGAGATAGCATTTGTAAAATTTTGAATAGTAAATAATTAAAATAGAAATAACCACCATTAAAATCATTTAAATTGTATGAACCAATATATTATTACTACCGTTTTAGAACACGACCAAATAGGAGACGATGTTTTTGTAATAACCTTGCCTTATACCGATAAATCGGTGAAACCGGGGCAATTTTTTATGTTAAAAGCTTGGGAAAACAATTTGCCACTCATGCGACCCATAAGTGTTTTTCAAGTAGAAAACGATGTTATTACTTTTATGTATAGAGTATTAGGTGAAGGTACAGCACGCTTGGCACAACTCG
>CAYJOY010000338.1:2009-2354 GCA_964371885.1 uncultured Lentimicrobiaceae bacterium
AGGCGATGAGATAGAGTTGTTAGGCCCCCTCGGTAACGGATTTCCTATAGATGGCATTTCGGGACGAATAGCACTAGTAGGTGGTGGTATCGGGATTCCTCCCATGTACGAAACTGCAAAAGCACTCATTGCCAATGGAGCACAAGTAGACATTTTCTTAGGCTACCGCGACGAGATTTTTGGCTTAGAATACTTCGATGAGCTAGATGCAAAAATATACGTGGCATGCGAAAATGGGGGCGAAGGTTTTAAAGGATACGTTACCCAATTATTACAGCCAGAAAATTATCAGGCAGTGATGCCGTGCGGCCCAGAACCGATGTTAAAAACTGTTAAAAATTTATA
>CAYJOY010000339.1:0-2350 GCA_964371885.1 uncultured Lentimicrobiaceae bacterium
AGAGTTTGAGGCAGAGGTAATAAGCGAGCAGTTTTGTAAGCCTTCAACTGTAGAAAAGGCAAAACGATATCTAGAATCTGTGGTGTATGGAGAAGAGGGAACCGCACGAAAATATAGAAATAATTATCCAAAATTTGCTGGAAAAACAGGTACTCGAGACATATACGTGGAAGCAATTGAAGATTACGACGTCTCAAGAAATGCTCTCTCTTTCTGCGGCTATTTTCCAGTCGACGACCCTCAATATACATGTATAGTATACATTAACGACGTAGACTGGTGGCGCGGCACAAGCTTACACGCAGCCGAATTGTTTGCAAACATTGCAACGCAAGTAGGTTTGGTAAACCACGAATATTTGAGAACATACGGGCAACAATAATTGCCCCTATTCTCCGTTAGGAAAGGCAATATTAATCTAAAAGATGAAAACCTATGAATACAACTATTCTATGGGCAGATGATGAGATAGATCTGCTAAAACCACACATCATTTTTCTAGAGACAAAAGGGTATAAAGTAGTGCCTGTTGTGAGTGGTGGCGATGCCATTGATGCATTAGAAAGTCAAATTATTGATGTCGTTTTTCTCGACGAAAATATGCCAGGACTCTCAGGTATCGAAACCCTGAAAAAAATTAAAGCTACACACCAGCATGTGCCTGTGGTCATGATTACTAAAAGTGAGGAAGAGTATATAATGGAAGATGCTATTGGCTCCGAAATTGCAGACTACCTTATTAAACCAGTAAAACCCAATCAAATATTACTTTGTCTGAAGAAAATATTAGACCAAAAGAAAATAGTGAGCGAGAAGAGCATCATGTCGTATCAGCAAGCTTTTAGAGATATTGCCATGCGTATATCCGATAAAATGACATTGTCGGAGTGGGATGAGTTGTATAAAGAATTAGTGTACTGGGAATTACAGCTAGAAAAAAATGATGATACAGGCATTCAAGATATTCTACACGAACAAAAAGCAGAGGCTAATAATTGTTTTGGCCGATATATAGAGCGCAACTATCAAAATTGGATAAATGGCAAAGCCTCCGAAAAACCGCTCATGTCGCACACCATCTTAAAAGAGAAACTTTTCCCGAGTATAAGTAACGAGAAATCGACCTTCCTATTTGTAATCGATAACCTGCGCTACGACCACTGGAAAACCATACAACCTTATATTAATGAGTTTTATAGAACGGAGATGGAAGAGATATTTTTCAGTATCTTGCCAACTGCAACACAATATGCTCGAAATGCCCTCTTTTCGGGATTAATGCCTAGCGAAATAGAAAGAAAATATCCTCAGTATTGGCTTAACGAAAATGATGAAGGTTCTAAAAATCAGTTTGAACAACCTTTGTTAGAAGAGTACCTAAAAAGATATGGTAAGAATATTAAGATGTCGTTCTGGAAAGTGCTCAACTACGAGTTTGGAAAAAAAGTGTACGACAACATAAATTCAATGCTGCAAAATCAGTTGAATGTGGTGGTGTTTAATTTTGTAGATATGCTCTCTCACGCCCGTATGGAAGTAGATTTAATAAAAGAATTGGCAGAAGACGAAAAATCGTACCGAAGCGTTACCGCTTCGTGGTTCGAAAACTCTACCATGTTCGAAATGCTTAAATTTTTATCGGCAAAAAAAATACCTGTATATATTGCCACCGACCATGGATCTATAAAGATTAATAAGCCTGTAAAAGTAATAGGCGATAAGAATATAAATGCCAATTTACGCTATAAGGTAGGGCGCGCATTAGATTATCCAGAGTCGCAGGTTTATGAAATAAAAAACCCAGAAGATGTATATCTTCCTAAGCAAGGGGTTACCCATAGATATATATTTGCTAAAGAGGCCGACTTTTTTGCATACCCCAATAACTACAACCAATATGTACATTATTACAAAAATACTTTCCAACATGGAGGTATTTCGTTAGAAGAAATGATGATTCCATTTGTTAAATTGATGCCAAAATAGCATCTAATCTATTTATAGTCAACAAATAAGCTATGTCAATATAAAAGTTTAAGAAATAACAGAGAATCCCAAAAAAAGTATTAATTTTGCACCATTATTAATCAAAATAAAAAAAAATGGCTTATAAGATTGACGCAGATACTTGCACTGCTTGTGGAAGTTGTAAAGATGAGTGCCCTGTTGGCGCAATTAACGAAGGTGATGTTTACACCATCGATGCAGATTCATGTATTGACTGCGGTGCTTGCACAGACGCATGCCCATGTGATGCTATTAGCGAATAGTATTAAAAAAAAAGAGAAGAAAGAGAAGGTTGAAAGAAATTTCAACCTTTTTTTTGTGAAAAAAAAGGACGATGTCAACA
>CAYJOY010000340.1:0-389 GCA_964371885.1 uncultured Lentimicrobiaceae bacterium
CGCCAGAAACAACTTACGCGCAGTTGCTTTGTCATAACCAAGCTGAGGAGATGAAACTTGAGAATTTTGTGGTGAAATTAAAGGGGGAGATTGACAGCACGGTGATATTTTCGGCACACTACGACCATTTAGGACAACTAGGCGACGAGCACTATTTTCCCGGTGCCAACGACAATGCCTCTGGGGTGGCGTATCTGTTCGATTTAATTCGCCATTACCAAGAAAATACTCCCAAATATAATATGGAATTTCTATTCTTCGATGGTGAAGAGAGCGGTTTATTGGGCTCTGAATATTATGTGAACAACGCGCAATCTGCGTTGCATAATGTAAAGCAGGTAATGAACTTAGACTTGATGTGCGGTGGTGGTAAAGGCCTCATGATTTTT
>CAYJOY010000340.1:399-2325 GCA_964371885.1 uncultured Lentimicrobiaceae bacterium
GGGCTATTATGCAAAAAATAGAGACGTTGGCAGCACACTATCAAATAGCACCCATCGAGAAGCGCAACAATGCCCCCAATAGCGACCATTACTACTTTACGCAAGAAGGAGTGCCAGCGCTGTTTATCTTAACCCGCGGCGGTACCAAAGGACAAGGGCATCATTACAGCGACACCTGCGAAAACTGCCCCCTCGAAGGGTATCCGGCTATCTTTCAGATGTTGATAAACTGTTTTGAATAGTGTTTAGCGAACCTCTTGTAAAAATATATTTACATTGTAACTCTTCGTAAGTATATCCTAATTTGCTTACTTTTAATTGTATACTCGAAAAGATAATCAGCATCTCTTCATTTTCGTAGTATAAATTGTGATGTTTAGAGAGGCTCTCCGAAGTGGGATGCCCATGCGAAAGCGAACTCACTGATTCTAGTATTTTTGCATTTTTTAGAATGGTATTACACACCTCATTTTTATCTTCTGTAAATAATGTATCTCCTTCAAATATAATGGTATAAACGTTGTTACTGTCGGTAATATCTAAAATAATACCTCCGTAAAAAGTGTCGTACTCGCTGAGATTGTTTATAGTGTTGCATTTATTTCCCCATATCGTTTTAATGTAGCTTTCATCGGGCGTTACATTATAAGAGGGGGCGTCTATTTTTTTGAGTTCTTCAAAATTCTCCCATTTTATTCCAGAACCTTCCACCTCTACACTGTCTGCCACATCGTTCCATCGTAAATAATCGATTGACGAGCGCAGTTTTTCATTTTGCATGGTGTCTAATTGCGCTACAAAAGCATCAAATTCTGCCTCAGAAATAACAGCGCTGAGGTCAATTTTCGAGGTGTATTCTTTAATTTTCTCAAGGTGATAGTGAGTAGCAATCTGCGCCGGAGAGCAGAATGGAAGGTAAAGCATGGCTAAGCAAACTACGGTAATAACAGAAAAAAGTGCATAGAAACTGTACCCTTTTCGGGTAATGTCTGCTATGATCCAAAGGGTCATTAAAACGCCCATTACTATTAAAAGGATTCGCTCTTCGGTAATGCCGTATTCGGCAATTCGGTAGCTCACGCCAATCCAATAAAGGATAATAGGGGCAATGAGCGACCAGCCAACATGTTTAAAACTAGTGCTAATAAAGTTTTTATCATCCTCAGGAACGTTGCGGATAGATTTTACAAAATAGATAGCAATAGTGGATACCATGACTAATGTGGCAATGGTTCCTTCTGGTAATTCGTAACGTACTAAAATAATGAGGGCGTAAATGTTGATGATAGCGGCGTAAATGAGTACAATAAAAGATACAAAATAGTTTAGAAACCGTTCTGTGAGGAGGTTTCGATGCGTGAACTCGCCCCTAAAGCAGTGGTAAAGTAAAAAGAAGAAAAGCGATGGGGCGAAAATGCAAAATACCACTATGGGGTTAAGGGCATTAAAGAAGTTGATGTTGAGCAATGAGCTTAGGATAAAGGAGAGAAATGCCATTAATCCGAATACAATGAAACTAAAAATGGTGGTGATAGAGAGAGAAATTAAGTAGTAATGTGCCTCTTTCACAAAACGTTGGTTTTGGAAACTTTTTCGGGCTAAGAGAACAGCAGATATGCAGATAATGTAGGGTAATGTACTTGTAATAAACGAATCAAATCCTCCCACAAACCATTCTAGAGCATCTTCTTTTGTAATAGTTAGATATATGAATAGTGCAGCCGCCCCCGAAAAATAGTATATAATTCGTGATTTTTTGAGGTGGGTTGCCGTGTTTATAATGTATAAAATAGATAATAGTATTGGGATAATGAAGCTGCGGTCGAACAGCGTCTCTCGCCCAATGGTGGTAAATACTATTTCTATAATGGCAATGGAAATAAAGAATGCTAACTCGCAAGGATAGGTTTTAGCTACCTCTTTTAA
>CAYJOY010000341.1:0-2319 GCA_964371885.1 uncultured Lentimicrobiaceae bacterium
ATATTGACTGAGTTGGGGATATTGACTACCCCGGCGTTTCTATTGGGGTCTTCAAAATAAATAATATAGTTACCAGCCACCGCGTAGGTATGCTGCATAATGTATATATTCTTGCTTATATCCTCGCCTACCGACTCTTTCGAGTTACGTAGCACAGTTGAATAAGATCCATCACCCCAGTAGACGTCAATTTCTGGTCTATCGGCATTCGATGGTGTATAGGTAAAGGTGGTAATGGTAAACTCGTAAGTTAGCCCACTCACATGCGTATATGTTATCTCGCCAGCACGGTTATGGGTGCCCCATAATGCCAAGGCATTACAGCATAAAATTAACGATAACAGATACTTGATGCGCATTAACCATTTTTATTTTACTGATAAATTAACAAACCTTTTGCTTTATCGATGGTAAAGCTTCCCCATTCTTCAGATATGTACGTACCACCTATTACGAAAGGGGTTTTCAATCCTTTTTTCACCACTACAGCTACATTCTCAGCATAATCTTCACCGAAGCGTACTTCTGATAAATAGAGCACTGTATTCTCGATGATGGAGCCATCTTCAGGTTTAATTGCTTTATCTCTAATTTCAAAATCTTCAACTGTAATAACCATCTCTTTCAAGAAGCGGGTAGCATCTGCATAATTCATATAGATTACATCCGATTTTTCGTCGATGGTTACTTCTAATTCTTTACTATTGGCAAATATTTTTGCTTTCACGTTATTGTCGGCAACGGTAACGGGAACACTTCTTTGTTGTACAACAGCAATAGAAGAAGAGCCCGCGGCACCAATACTGTCTCCTTTTGGTACGTAATCATCGCGAAGAATGATAAACTCAATACGACGGTTTAGTGCGTGAGCAGCCTCTTTGTTACTACGTGAAGATAAGGTATTGATGTAATCTTCTGTCAGCACAGTTCCTTCTCTAAAGGTAAAGGTTTGCCCACCATGTTTAGCTTGTAAGTCTTTAGTAATTTTTCTTGGGCGATATTCACCATACCCTTTGGCTACAATTCTTCCTGGATCAATTCCTTTTTCATTTACAAGGAAGTCCACACAAGATTGCGCACGCTTTTGTGAAAGTTCTTCATTAGGCTTATCTTGACCTTGTGCATCGGTGTGCGCGCGGAGCTCGATAACTAACGTTGGATTTTTCACCATAATGTCATATAAGTACATTACCGAATCTTTATACTGTGGTTTTAGGTTCCATTTGGCTAAATCGAATAAAATTTCTGGTAATAAGATAGGCTCTTTTGGGATAGGTGTTAGTCTGAAGTCTTGTTTTAGGTCGGTATTTTCGCTTAACCCGATGGTAGTTTGCGTTGCGGTGTTGCCTTCATCCCAATAGTTAGGTTTGGTAACACGCATGGTGTAGGTAGCATTGTTTAGGATTTGAGATTTATCGAATTGGTAATATCCTTTTACATCGGTTTTAGTTTTATACGATTTACCATCAGAGCTAATAATTTCCACTTCAGCGCCATCAATATATTGTAATGTTGCCTCATCGCGCACGAAGCCGGCAAGGGTAAATACAACAGGGCGTAATAAGAAGTAGTAAATATCGTCGCCACCTCTTCCGCCAAGGCGGTTAGAAGAGAAATACCCTTTTTCTACGAATGGGGTTTTCGATTTTGGATCGATTACGTCGCTCTCATCAAAGATGATTCCAATTTCGTCGGCACTAGAGTTTATAGGTACCAGTAAATTTTCGGGGGTACTCCATTTATCATCTTTTAGTTCGGTTTTGTATATATCTAACCCACCTAAGCCTACATGACCATCTGAGGAGAAGTATAGAGTGTTGGTTCCTCTAAGTGCTGGGAACACCTCTTGTCCGTCGGTATTGATAGTCGTTCCTAAGTTAGTGATATTGGTAAATTTCCCATTTTTCTTTTGGCGCGTTGCTTTATAAAGGTCGAAGCCACCATGTCCACCTGGCATATCGGAAGCGAAGTAAATAGTGAGTTCATCTTCCGTAATAAATGGGTGTACGTAGTTAAACGAGTCGCTACCCATCTCTATCAGTTCAGGCTCTGTAAACCGTTTTCCTCTTTTAGCACTCGTGTATATGTAGCATCCTTGCACTTTCTTTTTATCTTGAGGACAAAGAGTTAGATACAGTTTCGAGCCTTTTTTGTTGGCACTAGCCTCGCCTTCGTTAACCCCTGTATTTAAAATTTCTTCGTTACAAAGAGGCGCTGGTGCCGACCATTCGCCTGGCCATTCTGTATTTTTGCTTTTGGGCTTATTAATTTGATAAATATCGGAGAATGCAGTCCCTGTCCATTGGTCGGTACCACGTC
>CAYJOY010000342.1:0-864 GCA_964371885.1 uncultured Lentimicrobiaceae bacterium
CGTTCTTTTTGACTTATTACCTTCATAATAAATATAGGGGACTTCTAAAAATCACAAATAATTTAGATAATATTTACTTTTTTTGAATTGCCATCAGAAAAAAGCACAGCGGTTGCCCTATAGTTGCAATATTTTTAGGGTACAGCAGTTTGTAGTATTTTAAATGATTTTTTGAAAACAGCATCGACTGATAATATGGAAAAACAACACAAACTTTCTCAAAAAATAATAGCAGATATAGCAAGTGAACTTGATTTGGGGTGTATCTGCTATGTAAATCTTGATACAGGAGCGTATGAAACCACTTTGGGCGATTCGTACGGCGGTTATATAGACGAAGATGATGAGTTATATAATGAAATTTTTGACAGAATTGATAGCTGGAAGAGCTATGCAAAAATTGGTCCCCCGAACTCTGATGAAGCGTTTGGGTTTATGGAAGCGTTTGTTGAGGTGTGTGTGCCTGAGGATAGTCTTCTCGCTGCGCAACTTTACAAAGCATTATCTCGGAGTAAGCCGTTTCATAATTTCAGAAACACAATAGAGGATAATAACTTAGAAGAAAAATGGTATGCTTTTAAACAAGGAAAATTAGAAGAATATGTTAAAGAGCACTTCTAAAAATTAATTTTAAACCTAGTTCGATGAAAACCGCAAGAAAAGAAATATCATAGCAGTAAACGATAGCATTGATGATCCTCCGTAGCTAATAAGAGGAAGCGGAATTCCAATAATGGGGAGTAGCCCAATGGTCATACCTATGTTTATAAAGAAGTGAAAGAAGATAATGCCGGCAATGGCGTACCCATATTGCCTCACAAAAGGGAGCCGGTGTTGCTCTGCCACCGTTATAATGCGAATAAT